>JAFGXO010000024.1 GCA_016936595.1 Bacteroidales bacterium
GACGATAAAATTGGGGTTATTTTTTTTAGTGATAAAATTGAGAAATTTATTCCTGCAAAAAAAGGAAGAAAACATATATTGTTCATTATCAGAGAGTTACTTGCTTGTAAGCCGGAAAGTAAAAAAACTGATATTGGTATGGCTCTCAAGTTTTTAAATAATACAATAAAGAAAAAAGCAACTGTTTTTATTTTATCAGATTTTATTTCTCCTGATTTTAGTAAACCGCTTAAAATTACAGCCTATAAACACGATATATCGGGGATTTTTATCTATGATGAATTAGAAAAAGAAATTCCTAATGTAGGGATAATAAATGCCTTAGACCCTGAAACCGGAAAAAATTATTGGCTCAATACTTCAAGCAAAAAACAAAGAAATAAATACAAAAATTGGTGGACCAAACATGAAGATAACTTGAAACAAACTTTGAATAAATCAAAAGTTGACTTAGTAAAACTCTCAACAAGTGTTGATTACGTTAAACCTTTAGTGCAATTTTTTAAAAAACGTGCTTAACAATTAACAATTTATAATTTTTTCTATAAAATTCTGACTTTAAATTTGTTTAAAAGATGAAAAAATTACTTACAATAATATTATTACTCTTGTTTTTTATAATTGGTAAATCTCAAAATACTCAAGTTAGAGCTTTTGTTGACACAAACGTTATCGATTTTGCAAACCAGACAATTCTTAGGTTGCAAGTTCAGACAGATGCAAGCAATGAAGTCTTTTTTCCGATTTTTGAGGATACAATTACAAAAAACATTGAGATAGTTGAACAATATGATGTTAAAACAATTAACGCTTCTCCTTTGATTTTAGAAAAATCATTTTTAATAACTTCCTTTGAAGATTCATTGCAAACTATTCCCGGATTACCTATTATTGTAAATTCTGATACTTTGTTTTCAAACCCGGTACAATTATTTGTTATTCCTTTTTATATTGATTCTGCTAAAGTTGCACAAATTGATACAAATCAAGTTATTCCAATTTTTGAGATAAAACTTCCTTTAGAAGCGCCTTTTACTTTTAAAGAATTTTGGTTGCGTTTTGGAACATACATTATTATATTTCTGATTTTGGCTATTATTATACCATTAATTATTTGGTTGATAAAAAAATATAAATCTGATGAGCCTATTAAAATATTGCAAAAACCTTTAGAACCTGCACATATTATTGCTTTTAGAAGTCTAAAAAAATTAAAAGAAAAACAACTACACCAAAAAGGAAATATAAAAGATTATTACTCTGAATTAACAGAAATTGTTCGTACATACATTGAACAAAGATACCGAATAAAGGCTTTAGAAAGAACATCTACCGAAGTGCTTGAGGATTTTGAAGCGGCTAAACTGCTTAATTTTGAGCTTTTTGGTGATTTGCAAAAATTATTAAACTTAGCCGATTTAGCTAAATTCGCTAAATATGTTCCTTCGATTGATGTTAACAACCAAAACTTCGATTTAGTTTATAAATTTGTAGATAATACAAAAATTGAAATTAAAACTGAAAAACAAATTGATGCTGACAATGTTAGCACTCAAAATATAACAAATATTGATTAGTTTTTGCTATGGAAAATTTTGAATTTACAAGACCGGAGTTTTTATGGCTGCTTATAATAATTGCACCTATGATAGCTTGGTATATCTGGAAAAATAAAAATAATTCAGCAAAATATCAACTATCAAATCTAAATGCTTTTGAAAAATCGCCTCTGCCGGCAGTTTATTATTTTAGACATATATTATTCTTTTTAAGGATTCTATCTGTAATATTGTTAATTGTTGCTTTGGCTCGTCCTAAGGTAATAATAGAAAATAGTACTTCAACAACCGAGGGTATTAGTATATCAATGGCAATAGATATTTCCAGCTCGATGCTGGCTCAGGATTTTGATCCAAATAGATTAGAAGTTGCTAAAGATGAGGCTATTAATTTTATTTCCGGCCGACCAAATGATAGGGTGGCAGTAGTAGCTTTTGCCGGCGAAAGTTTTACTCAGTGTCCTTTAACAACCGACCATGTAACTGCAATAAATTTGTTGCAAGATTTAGAAACCGGCATAATTGAAGATGGTACTGCTATTGGACTTGGTTTGGCTAACGCAATTACCCGATTAAAAGATGATGACGCAAAAAGTAAAGTAGTAATTCTTTTAACCGACGGAGTTAATAATTCCGGCTCTATAGCTCCTTTAACTGCCGCAGATATGGCTGCCTCCATAGGTATTAGAGTTTATACTATTGGAATAGGAAACAACGGAACTGCTCCATTTCCGGTTCAAACGCCTTTTGGTATTCAGTATCAGCAAATGGAGGTGCAAATCGACGAAAATATGTTGCAACAAATTGCAGATAAAACAGGCGGTGCATATTTTAGAGCTACTGATGGCGAAAAACTTAGCGAAATTTATCAGGAAATTGACAAATTAGAAAAAACAATTTTTTCAAAAGAAGAAAACAAACAATACAAGGATTATTTTATGCCATTTCTAATATTTGCTTTATTATTAATTGTTATTGAAATTGCTTTATCCAATACAATTCTAAAAACTAATCCGTAATACTTTAGAGTATTGGAATTATTTTACAAAACGGATTAATTGTTAAACATGTTAAGTTAACCCTATTAATACTCTGTAAATTTTAAATAATTATGGAAGATATAATTTTTCAAAATACTGAAATCTTTTGGCTACTGTTTGCTATTCCGCTATTTTTTGGGATTTTTATTTTTCTTAGATTCAAACGAAAGCAACAACTCCAAAAGTTAGGCAACATTAAAGTTGTTTCGGTTTTGGTACAAGGAACTTCAATATTTAGACCTTGGTTTAAGTTTAGCCTTATTATGCTATCTGTATCTCTTTTAATTGTTGCATTAGCACGTCCACAATTTGCAACCGAAACTAAAGTTAAAGCTAATGAAAACAACGAAATTATTATTGCCTTAGATATTTCAAACAGCATGCTTGCAAAAGCACAAAATTCAACTTTAACCAGATTAGATTATGCCCAAAAAGCAATAAATGATTTAATTGCTAATCTTGAAAATGAAAAAATAGGAATGGTTGTTTTTGCCGGTCAGGCAATTATGCAAGTACCTATAACTCACGATTATTCAGCATTTAAATTGATTCTTAATTCTATCGATCCTTCGTATATTTCGGCTCAGGGAACAGATTTAACCGATGCAATAAATTTGTCGGTAAATGCTTTTTCGCCTATTGAAAATAATCAAAAAACTATTATTATTATTTCCGATGGCGAAGACCACGAAGGAAATATTGAACCCGCTATTGAAAAAGCTAAACAAAACGGAATAAAAATTTATACTGTAGGGATTGGTTCAACCCGTGGCGAACCTATTTATTTGAACGGCTCTATTCTTAAAGATCAAAATGGAGAGGTTGTTATGAGCAAACTTAACGAAGATATTTTGCGGCAAATAGCTAACCAAACCGGTGGCGATTTTATAAATTTTACTTCTAATTCACAAGCTCTAAAAGATGTTTATTATGCAATAAATCAAACAGATGCATCGGGTAAAACTAAAGTAGCAAAATTCGACGATAAATATCATTATTTTGTTTTTCCTGCTTTGTTGCTTCTTATTTTTGATTTTTTTATTCTTATTAGAAAAAATAAATGGATTTCAAAAATTGATATTTTTAACAAGAATTTTACTTAAAATTTTTTATTTAAAAGTGAATAATCTCAAATTTAGTATCTATAATTTGTAAATCACTTAATTGTATTTGAAAACAATAATCTGTCATTTTTATATCGTTTTTAATTTATAAATATTTTATGAAAAATAAAAACAGAACAAATGAAATACGCATCAATAATAATATTCTTTTTAGTTGTTTCGGTTAATGTCTTTTCGCAAGTCGAAAATAGAGATATACGAATTGGTAATAAATTGTTTTTTAACAAACAATTTTCAGATGCCGAAGGAAAATATCAACAAGCAAGTGATATAAATCCGGTAAATTTTAAACCTGTTTTTAATTTTGCTGATGCACAGTATAGACAAAATAATTTTTTGGGTTCAGTTGCTTCTTTTAATAAATCAACCCAATTAACTGCAAATAAAGATACACTATCTTGGGTTTATTACAATATAGGAAATGCTTACGTTAAAATGGCCGAAGATACTTTGCAAAAACAAGGTATTGAAGCCGCAATTTCTTTTTTGGAATCAGCAATTAAATCATATAAATCATCTATTAAGTTAAATCCTAACGATATAGAACCAAAATTTAATTATGTGATAACAAAAGAGATACTTGATAATTTGAAACAACAACAACAACAACAACAGCAACAGAATCAAGATCAACAAGACCAACAAAATCAAGACCAACAAAATCAAGACCAACAAAATCAGGGCAATGATGCCGACAGAGACGGAATACCCGATGATGTTGAAAAACAAGGCTCTCAGCAACAACCACAAGATACCGACAGTGATGGAACTCCTGATTATCAAGATGTAGATACCGACAATGATGGAGTATCCGATCAAATGGAAGCAGGTGATAATCCTTCGCAACCTCAAGATACTGACGGCGATGGAATACCCGATTATAGAGATTTAGATTCCGATAATGATGGAACACCTGATAACGAAGAAGCTGTTTATGCAATTCCTTATGATGAAATGATGAGAATGTTAAACGCTGTGCAGAATGCCGATTTACAAACGTACCAAAAGGCTAAAAGTAATATGCAAAAAAATGTTAAATCAGACGCCAAAAATTGGTAGATTGTTGTAGATTTGTAGAAATTAAATTTTGCTAATATAATATTAGTTCTTTTTTAAGTTTTTCTCAAAAGAAATATTGATTATTGACTTTATAAAATTATAAACTTTTAAATAAAAAAATGAAAATAAGTTTTTTAAATATATTTTTTCTGTTGATAATTGCGAAATTTGGAGTTGCTCAAAATATTACTTTTGAGGCATCTGCTCCTAAAAGCTCTCAAACCGGGCAGCCTTTCATGATTAAATATACACTTAAAGCACCAAAAAAAGGTAAAAATTTTGTTTTTCCTAAAGTTGATGGTTTAGAAATTGTAAATCAAGGCACTTCGCAATTTAGTTCATTTTCTACCACAATTGTAAACGGAAAAATGTCCTCCGAACAAACAATAACTTTGGTGTGGTCTTTAACTGTTGTTGCTTCAATCGAAAAAAAATATTCTATTCCGTCAGCTACAGTTACGGTTGATGGAAAAACATACAGCTCTAATAATTTAACAATCGATGTTTCAAAAGGTAATGCTCAAACTTCAAATACACCTACAACTCAAAATGCTGATGCAACGGTTGTAACAAAAGATTTGCTAATCAATCTTTCTACAAATAAAACAACGGCTTATGTTGGCGAACCAATTTATGCTTATTGTAAACTTTTTTCGGTTTATAATATCTCTTTAAATGAATTTAATCCATCGCCCTACAACAATTTTTGGATTAAAGAAATTCCAATGCCTACTTCAATCAAGGCACAAGAAGAAAGAATTAACAATAAAACTTATTTAACAGCTGTTTTAGATAAACGGTTAATTTTTCCTCAAAAAACCGGTTCAATTACTATAGATCCCTATCAAGCAACTTTGCAATTATATGATGGTTGGGGATTTCCTGCTCAGCAAAAAAAGGTTGTTAGTAATACAAAAACTATCGAAGTAAAACCATTGCCATCTAATAAACCGGCTTCTTTTACAGGCGGTGTTGGTGAGTTTGAGGTTGATATGAACGCCGATTTAATAACCGTTGAAATTGATCAAGCAATAACTATAGATTTTAAAATTTCGGGGCTAGGTAATTTTGGGCTATTTGATTTGCCCGAAGTAACATTACCCGCAACTTTTGAACGTTTAGAACCAGATTTTACTGAAAATTTATCAATACAATCTGATGGACTAAGTGGTTCACAATCAGTGAGATATGTATTTATCCCCCGCGTTCCCGGACAATATTACGTAAAACCAATATCATTCGCTTTTTTTGATCTTCAACAAGAAAAATACGTTATCTTAAAAACCGATTCACTTAAAATAACCGTAGTTGGTGATAGTTCAAGTTCTTTTACTAATCAAGTTGTTCAATCTGACCCAACTCAACTTGGCAATGATGTTAGATTTATTAAAAACTCGGTTAAACTAAAGCCGCAAAATAATTTTATTTTTGGGAAAACAGGATTTTGGTTGGCATACATTATTCCGCTTTTAACTCTTGGCTTTTTAACCTTTTTTATGCGAAAAAAAATAAAACAAAATGCCGATTTAAAACTTGTAAAATCTAAAAAAGCAGATAAAGTTTCTAAAAAAAGACTAAAATTAGCTCAATCTTATATGGTAAGTAACAATAACGAAAAATTTTATGAAGAGGTTTCATTAGCATTATGGGGTTATGTAAGCGATAAAATGTCTATTCCTCGCTCCGAATTAACTCGTCAAACGGTTGTTGAAACGCTTAAATCTAAAAATATTTCAGACCAAATTGTTTCAGATTTTGTAAAAATTATTGATAATTGTGAAGTTGCTCGTTTTGCACCTTCGGCTGTTGGTTTTAATCCCCAACAAATATATTCCGGAGCAAGTTCTTTAATTTCAAATTTTGAAAAAAATATTTAATCAATTAAAAATGAGTAAAATATATAGTGTTATAGTATTAGTGCTTTTTAGTTTTGCAGTAAAAGCTCAAACAGATAGTTTGCTCTTAACTTTTGATGCTGCAAATAAATTTTATGAAAATAATAATTTTCAATCTGCAATTGATTCTTATGAGCAAATTTTAGCAACGGGTTACGAAGCTTCTGAAATATATTACAATCTTGGAAATTCTTATTTTAAAAATAATAATTTCCCTTATGCAATTTTAAATTATGAAAGGGCACTAAAATTAAAGCCCAATGACGATGATATTATTTATAATATAGAATACTCAAATTTGTACATAAAAGATCAATATAATCAAGTGCCTGATTTTATCATAGATAAAATTCACACTAAAATAGTGCATTCGGCAGATTCTAACACATGGGCAATTCTTAGTATAAGTTTTTTTATATTATCTCTTATTGTATTTATGATTTTTTTGTTCTCAAAAATTATCATTCGCAGAAAAATAGCTTTTTTTATTTCCATTTTGTTTATGTTTATTTCTATTGTTTCATTTGCTTTTTCATCAAATATGAAAAGTTATTTTCAAAATCCAAACGCAGCTATAATGATGGAAATTAGTACTTTAAAAAGTTCACCCCAAACAGACGGTACAGATTTGTTTATTATTAATCCCGGAGTTAAATTAATAATTGAAGATAAAAATACTGACTGGTTTGAAGTGAAACTTCCTAATGGCGTTAAAGGTTGGGTAAAAAAAGATATGCTTGAAGTGATATAACTTGCTATAGTTCAGTGTAATACATTAGAATAAATGGTTGTGTTGAAAAAAATAAAATTGTTAATAATTCCTAAAAATTGTAGTTGAAACAAATAATGTTCTTTTTTTTGCTACCTTTATTTTTATAACATTATAAATCGCACAATGACAAAGAGTATTTATTTATTAACTTCGCTTATTTTAATTCTTTTTTCATGTAAATCGAAGATTAAATTCGAAAGTACTACCTCTGGTTTAGAATATCATTTTGTTCATCATAGTGATACAGCTGTTAAATCCGAAATAGGCGATGCTTTAGTTCTTAATATGCAAATTTTTTGGAATGATTCTTTGCTTTTTGATACTCGAGAGCTTGGGCTAATATATCGTATTCAACTTTTACCGCCAAGTAATGGTAGTTTGCACGAAGCATTGGCTATGATGAATAATGGTGATAGTGCTATATTTAGATTAAATGCATTTAATTTTTATCAAATAACCGCTGAAGTGCCTTCTCCATCATGTATAAAAAAAGATGATAAACTGACTTTTTACATTCGTTTAATTGATATTTTAACTGCCGAAGATATTAAACGCGAGCAAGATAGAATTGATCGAATGAAACAAAAAAATGAACTTTCGTTGTTGCAAGATTATTTGCAGGCAAACGAAATTACAACCCAGCCTTTACCAAACGGATTATATTATATTCCCACAAAAGAAGGAACCGGAAGAACACCCAAACAAGGCGATTCGGTTACTGTTCATTATGAAGGTAAATTTATAAATAATCAACCTTTTGATTCTTCTTTAAAAAATAATAAACCGTTTACTTTTATGTATGGTGATACTACTCTTATTTCCGGTTGGACTCAAGGAATAGGTTTAATGAAAAAGGGTGGGGTAGCTCAAATTATTATCCCTTCTTCTTTAGGATACGGAAAAAATGGAGCAGGTTATGTTGTACCACCTTACTCTACTTTAATATTTGATATTTATCTTTTAGAAATAAAAAGTAATTAGTTTTGTGTTTTTTTATTTGTAAGAATAAAAACTACTTTCAAAATAGAGATCGTTTTTGATACTTTAAATATTATATACAAAAATATTAATTTAGCAAATCTTCAATAAAGAATTAACTTTGCCACCCAAAATTATTTTATAATGAATTACGATGTTATTGTTATAGGTGCAGGAGCAGCAGGATTGATTGCTGCCGGCAGAGCAGCAGAGCGTGGAGCAAAAGTGTTGTTGGTTGAAAAAAAAGAAAGAGCCGGACGAAAAATGTTAATTTCGGGTAAAGGTAGATGTAATATTACTAATTTTTCATCTCAAGCAAATTATTTTAAAAATATTTTTCCATCAGGAAGATATTTAAAGCACGCTTTTGGTCGTTTTTTTACCGATAATATTATCGAATTAGTTAAAAAGTTTGGAGTAGAAACAAAAATTGAACGTGGCGATAGAGTTTTTCCGGTTAGCGATAAAGCAAAAGATGTTGTTGATGCTTTGTTACATTACGTTAATCAAAATAATGTTATAATAAAATATAATACTAATGCTCAAACAATTTTAAGTGAAAACGGCAAGATAACAGGTGTAAAAGTTCAAGAAAATAATAAAATTAATGATATTTTATGTAAAAATGTTGTTTTATGTACCGGAGGGAAATCCTACCCTGCTACAGGTTCATCGGGCGATGGATATTTTTTTGCTAAAGAATTAGGACACACAATAATAGACCCAAAACCTGCACTTGTTCCTTTAGAAACTTTGGGTGATGTTGCAGAAAAATTACAAGGATTGAGCCTTAAAAATGTTAATGCTATGTTGTGGGTAAATGGCAAAAAATATAAAGAAGAATTTGGTGAAATGCTTTTTGCTCATTTTGGATTAACCGGACCTATTATCCTTACACTTAGTAAATTTGCTGTAGAGGAGTTAAATAAAAAAAACAATGTAAAAATATCAATAGATTTAAAACCTGCCTTAGATCAACAAAAATTAGACGCCCGATTATTAAGAGATTTAAATGAGCACGGCAAAAAAAATGTTGATAATATTTTTAAATTATGGTTGCCGTCAAAAATGATACCTGTTTTTATTGAGCTATTAAAAATTGATTCTAAAAAACAAGCACATCAGATTAGTGCAAAAGAACGCAAAAATATTTTGTTGTTGATGAAAAATTTTGAATTTGAAGTTTCGGGTTACAGAGGATTTAAGGAAGCGATAATAACTTCGGGAGGAATAAATACTGATGAAGTTAGTGGAAAAACAATGCAATCTAAAATAGTTCAAAATTTATTTTTTGCCGGCGAAGTGCTTAATTTAGATGCAAATACCGGAGGGTATAATTTTCAAATTGCTTTTTCAACAGCTTTTTTAGCCGCCGAAAATATTGAATTGTAAATTTTGTTTTAGGAATTAGTAAAATAATCAATTAATAAATTGTGTTCGAGATAAAATGAGGAGATAGTTGTAAAATTATTTTTTTACAGAATTAAAATTCCCCCTTAAAAAAGGGGGAAAAGATATGTTTTTTTTGTGTTAAAAGCTTGAAATACAGTTGATTACATTAATATTTTAGATTGTGTTAATGTTTAATTTGCGTTTGCTATGTTGTGAAATACCTCTCCGGTAAAAAAATCAATAAGATTTAAGTAATTCTCGGGGGTCAAAGTAACTACTAAGTCACTGTTTCTGTACACAAAATAATCTGTGTACGAAAATCCATCTATACAATGTTCGTATTCATATAAAACTAATCCACTTCTGTAGCTTAAAGCTTTCATAAAAGCAAATTTACCTGTGTTTTGGTTGTTGATAAATACCGGTAATTTTGTATAAACATTGTTGTTAATTTTATATTCTAAAACCTCTTCTTTTGTGTAACTTGTTTTTGTGCCGTTGATTTTGGCATTTAAAAAGTGAAAAACTCCGTGATTTACATTTTGATAAAAGTGTCTTCCGTTTACGGTTGTAACATAGTCTCCAACAGATTTTTGAGCGAAAATTGCAAAACCTGATAATAAAATAGCTGTGATAATAATTAATTGTTTCATTTTAAATTCCTCCTTTGTTTAAATTTGGCGGTAGTTTAAAATAACGTTGATTTTGTTATCTTTGCAAATATATTAAAAAACACTCAAAA
>JAFGXO010000003.1 GCA_016936595.1 Bacteroidales bacterium
CACACGGCCTCTCCACCCGAGAAGTAATTACGGTAATAATTGTATCTTACTGTATCGGCAATAGTTTCAACAAATTTATATTCAAGTAATTTATATTCACGGGCATTGGTTACATTGCGGGGCATCCAATTTTTAAACAAATTCTCAAAATTTGTTTCGCACGATATCAGCGAATCTCCATATTCGTAAATGGATACACGATTACCCAATAATGAATGCGAAATGGAGTCAATATTAGTTTGGCTATATGCCATTATAGTACTTGTAGTAATTAAAATAATAAAGGCTAATGTTTTTTTCATCTGTTTGTATTTTTATTTTTTAAAGCAACTCATAGCCTGCCCCGATTTTTCGGGGGAACTCGCATATAATTCCCGATACCCGGGACAAGCTATCTGTGGTTGTGATTAATGTCTGAATCCCCGACTTGTCGGGGCAGGCTATGCTTGTTTCATTTGTTTGTATTTTTTATAAATCAATGGCTACACCAATAAAAAAGTGATTAACTACTACTTTTTTAGTGTCGGGGTTACAAATAACGTAAACCGAATACACTCAAATCTAAAAATCTAATGTACTATTTGATAATGGCATCGTTTTATTATCCGTTTAATGCTTTTTAAATATATACACCCAAATTCATACAAACAACACTTTGGTGATTTTTTTGCCTTATTGAGAATTTCCCGGGTCCTGTTGAGGATTGGTATGCTTATTGTTAAATAGCATTTTTTGCTTCAAGTGTTCTATTTAACTTAATATCGAGGTGGACGTCGATTTTTTGAAAAAAATGGATTTTGCAGAACTATTTTGGTTTATTGAAATACCGTTAATAGGAAAACTATGGTTGTGTGACTTTTTTCCTATGATTATATTGTAAATATGGAGCGATTTTGTGAGAATTAACTATAAACTTGATAATTCCATAAATATGTCAGAAAAATTTTTACTAACAAAAAATACCATAAAATATATTATGTTTCAATGTGATGATTTAGGATGAAATGTAGATGTTATCACGATGAATTGAAAAAGTACTACACCAACGTTTCAATTTTAGTGTAGTACTTATATTTATAAAACTTTAGGATAAAACATATAATATAATCCAAAACAGTTTAAAACAAAAACCTATTTAGATGAAAATAAAATTTTCACCAATCAATTGATTTTATAAAATTCATAATCAGCCAGATCACAAAAATATCTCCAAAAGAGAATTGCTAAAAATTCTTTCGTTCCAAATTCACTAATACACTTTTCGCATTTTTGATATGAGTCAGCAACTATAAAATACGAAATTAGCCCAGTAGCCTGGTAATAGGTTACAATATTATCAATTGCTTCGTTATTCAATTCTTTTTCTACTTGTGATAAGTAGTTGAAATTGATATAGATTCCAAACTTTGTTAATGTTCTATTTTTTTTACGTGGACCAAAGAAAATATCGGCTGATGAGTCACTAATTGCATTTAAATGTTCTTCCTCGGTTTCTGAGAAAGATAACCGTGGATAATATCTGCAATAAACGCTATCCACTGAAAGTTTCTTGTTTATTTCATTTAATTTTGACTTATCAATTATGAGATTAATTTCACCTTTGTTGTTTTGAAAACGAGTAAAAAAATCAATGAGCAATTTATCATCAGGCTTTTCCCCATAATTATTTCTTAGTGTTTCGACAAAAAAGTCTTTCATTTCAGCCTCAATGCTATAATGTTGATTTCGACAGAAACACATCTCACTAAATAACATAAATAAGAATATTATAGATGCTTTTTTCATATTCCTTTAAATTTTAATTTTTATTATTAACACATAGCCTGCCCCGATTCTTCGGGAAACTTTTCCTGATGTTTATCGTGCATGTTATGCGTTAGAATATCCGAATTTCGGGACAGGCTATGCTCGTTTCATTGTTTTACATATTTATTTACCAATTTAGATAACTTATCATGTATTGATAAGCTTCATAACCATACACTTTAATAAAGGCTAAAGGCAAACTTTGACAGTCATTAAGAATAAAGGTTCCCATTTGTGTTTGGGGATCCCATTCTTTATAACCTTCACATATATAGTTACCAGAACAACTATTACTGCCATTGTAATTATTATTGCTATTATAACATCCATTAACTAAATAGGCATTACAAGAATATCCACTCAGAGTGAAAGATGTGTTGATAACATTTTGACTTGCAGTACCCCAATTTCGTGAGTCCATATTCCAAATATCATTCATAGAACCACACGTGCTTGAGTCATAGCTTTTAAAACCATTAAGTACCGCTTGTGCCTCATTACAACCATTTCCTAGAAAAATACCATTGCTTGCACTTCCTTCAACCGAGGTTGACTTTAACCGAACAATATCACTCCCAATAAACTTTTCTGGTATTAGAACATTCTTCCCATTCTCCTCGAAAAGAATAAAGTTGCCACTTTCAATCAGTTTAATCGTATTTTGAGTTATTCTATTATATAACTGCTCAGAAATGTTAACATCTATTCCGCTCTGCGTATTAAACTCTATTTTTGTACCATTTTGATGTGCTAAAGATAGAACCCGATCAACTGCAACTTGGTATTTAGCGCGATTTTCTGCATTCATTAATACCTCTATATCATTAATATCTTTCTGAATATCTATAAATTCATTCATCGAAAAAGAATTTAAATCAAATTCATCTTCCTCACAACTCTGCAATAAAAAACCAGAGATGGTTATGCAACTTAATGCAATAAAAACAAACAATTTACTTTTTTGTATCATATCTTTACAAAGATTTTTTGGAGGTCTTTCTATTTGCTATTTACAGGCCTCCTTGATTATACATTAATTTGAAGTCTCCATTTTCGAAATGTTTCGGCTTTCGGGAGTTGGGGGCTTCTTTTTTTTAACCGTTTAATGCTTTTTAAATATATACACCAAAATTCATACAAACAACACTTTGGTGTTTTTTTGGCCTTATTGAGAATTTC
>JAFGXO010000136.1 GCA_016936595.1 Bacteroidales bacterium
CTAAATTTGACCTCAAACCCGAAGAAGTCGGATTTAACTTAAACTCTGATTTTTAACGAGTTAAATTTTACGTTAGTTGGAATTCTTAATTCAAAATTCAAACAAATGAACATTCAAATGGTTGACCTCAAAGGTCAGTATTTAAAAATAAAAGAAGAAGTTGATGCTGAAATCAGCAAAGTGATTGAAAATACGGCATTTATAAACGGTCCGAAAGTTAAGGAATTTGCGCAAAATTTAGCTGATTATCTAAATGTAAAACATGTTATTCCGTGTGCTAATGGTACTGATGCTCTGCAAATTGCACTTATGAGCCTTGACCTAAATCCCGGCGACGAAGTTATTGTTCCGGCTTTTACCTATGTTGCAACAGCAGAAGTTATTGGTTTACTTGGACTTACGCCTGTTTTAGTTGATGTTGAGGCAGATACTTTCAACATAAAAATTGACGAACTTGAAACTGCAATAACCGGCAAAACAAAAGTTATTGTTCCTGTGCATTTATTTGGTCAATGCGCTAATATGGAAGATATAATGCTTTTTGCAGACAAACACAATTTATTTGTTATAGAAGATAATGCTCAAGCAATTGGTGCTGATTATACTTTTTCTGATGGAAGAGTTCAAAAATCGGGAACAATCGGAACAATTGGCTGCACATCATTTTTTCCGTCTAAAAATCTTGGTTGTTATGGTGACGGAGGTGCAATTTTCACTAATGACGATGAACTTGGTCAAAAAATCAGAATGATTGCAAATCACGGTCAAAACAAAAAATATTTTCACAAATTTATTGGAGTTAATTCTCGTTTAGATACTATTCAAGCGGCAATACTTGACGTTAAATTAAAACACCTTGATGGATACGGTAAAGCACGCTTTGATGCTGCAATGTACTACTCTGAAAACCTGAAAGATATTGAAGGCGTTACAGTGCCTGTTTTATCGGAATTTTCATCTCATGTTTTTCATCAATATACAATAATTGTAGAAAATGGAAAAAGAGATGAACTACAAAACTTTTTGAATGAGAAAGAAATACCTGCAAATATTTATTACCCTTTGCCTCTAAACGAGCAAGAAGCTTTTAAAAATATATCAAAAGTTAAAGGAAATTTAAAAAACACACAGATTTTATGTAATTCGGTATTATCTTTGCCGATACATACAGAATTGACAAAAGAACAGCAAAATTTAATTATAAATACAATAAAACAATTTTTTAGTTAATTTTCGAACAATGAAAAAGTTAATTATTATGCGTCACGCAAAATCTGACTGGGCTGATGACAGCTTAAAAGATTTTGACCGCCCTCTAAATTCAAGAGGTTTAAAAGCTGCTCCCAGAATGGGTAGCGAGTTAAAAAATCTAGGTATTATTCCTGATTTAATAATTTCTTCGCCGGCAAACAGAGCAAAAACCACTGCAGAAATGTTTGCCAAAGAAAATGGATACACAAAACAAATTGTGTTTAATGATGATTTTTATTTTGGAGCAGAAGAAGATATATTAAAGGCAATAAAAAGTGTAGACAACAGTATCAATACACTAATGATAATTGCACACAACCCAACTTTAGAAATTTTAGCCACAAACTTAACTATTGAAAACGAATTTTTGCCTTTTAAAACAGCTACTGTTGCTATTTTAACGTCATTTATGAAAAAATGGTCTGATTTAAGACCTCAAAGTTTTGATATTGAATCACATATCAATCCAAAGAGTTTGTAGGAAATAATTATCTTAACGCTTTATTATAACTAAGAATAAAGCGTTATTTTTTTGTTTTTATTAAAATAACAAAGATTTAATTCTGCTATAAAAATCAGAATAACTCCTAATACTTACAAAAAATAGATCTAGTAAGACATATTGATTTTTCTTAATTTGTAGTGTCTTTTGTTTTTATTCAAAATAACTTTTAATATTTTTAGTTTTCAATAGAAATTTAATGAAAGAAATTTACAGAGAAATAAAAGAACACTTAAAGAAAGATTTCAATTTGTACGCTTACCTTTATGTCTTACTTTTTACTTTTATCAGCTTATTTATTTATTATATTTTCAAGTCAGGCAGAGGATTTATTTATAAAAATTTTGGCTCTACCAGAGGTATTATTGATTTAATTATTTTTTACCTTTTTACTTACTTTGCTGTAATAATTCCCATTTTAATAATAAAAAAGAAAACTTTTGTGCTAAAATCAAAAGAATTTTGGGTAAAAACATTATCTCTTATTCTTGTTTTTGGTTTTTTCTCTGGATTTTACAAACTAGATTCATTTGCCATTAAAATAGGAGATAATCAATACGAACAATATTACTTAGCATACATTTTTGCCTATTTAAAAATGATTTTTCCGGTAACATTGGTGATGATAGCTTTAAAAATTAAATATGACAAAAAAGACAAACATTTCTATGGTTTAAGAAAACAAGGGTTAAACTACAAACCATATTTTTTGTTTTTACTAATATTACTTCCGCTAGTTATTTCTGCTTCTTTTATGCCGGATTTTTTAAGTTATTATCCTCGTTTTAAATTTTGGATTTTCCCCGAAATGTTTGGTTTAAAAAGCTTTATGCAAACCGTTTTTTTTAAATTATCTTATGCTGTTTCTTTTGTCTCAACCGAGTTTTTCTTTCGTGGAGCATTTGTTATTGGATTAGCAAGAATTTTGGACAAAGATTCTGTACTTGCAATGGCTTCTTTTTATTGTTTTTCACATTTTGGAAAACCTGTTGGTGAGGCAATTAGCGCATTTTTTGGAGGATACATTCTTGGTGTAATTGCACTAAATCACAAAAACATAAACGGAGGAATCATTGTTCATATCGGGCTTGCTTTTTTGATGGAAGCTGTGGCTATGGCTCAGTATCTTATAAGAAACTAATATTATCTGAAACAAGCTTAGACAAAATAATTGGTGAAAATAATTAATTTAATAAATTTGCGATATACTGAAAAAAATCAAAAAATGATAAATCAACAAGTTCTAAATTACACAATAGTCAGAGAAATTGGCAGAGGCGGAATGGCAACTCTTTACGAAGCGGTACACACAACTTTTGAAAATAGAAAAGTAGCAATTAAAGTTTTAGATGGTGTTTTTTCTCAAAACAAAGACATTGTTTCAAGATTTGAAAATGAAGCTAAAATTATGGCTTCGTTGGAACACCCAAACATTGTAAAAGTAATTGATTTTGAAAAAAAAGAAGGTAGATTGTCAATTATTTTAGAACTTCTTGATGGTAAGGATTTTAAAGATGTTATTAAAGAAAATAATTTATCAAAAGATCAAAATCTTTCTTTATTTAAACAAGTTTTGGAAGCAATAAATTATGGACATTCCAAAAATATTGTTCATAGAGATATAAAACCTTCTAACGTTTTTTTAACCGACAATTTTAAAACAGCAAAAGTTCTTGATTTTGGAATTGCAAAGCTGTTGGATTCTGACAATCAGATGACTCAAACAGGATTTCAAATGGGTACGCCTGTTTTTATGAGCCCGGAGCAAGTAAAAGGGAAAAAAGATATTGACTTCCGAACTGATATTTATTCGCTTGGCGTTTTATTGTACTACATTTTTTCGGGAAAACCTCCTTATGATGCTAATACTTCACAGTTCGATATTTTAACAAAGATTGTTAATGAACCTTTGCCTCCGTTGACTCAATATCCAAATATAAATCAGCTTATTACAAAAGCGACACAAAAAAATCCTGACCATAGATTTCAAAATTGCACCGAATTTATTGATACAATAAACGGACTAAATGAGATGTCGGGTTTTATTGAGATAGCACCTGAATTTAAAGAAGAGAAACCCGAAATCAAAAAAGTAGAAAAAGTTGAAGAGGAGAATATTGTCGAAAAAAAGATCATTCCTCCTACCCCTCCCATTATTGAGGAAAAAATTGAAACCAAAAAGGAAAAAACAGAACCCAAAAACAAAAACATAAAACAAACTAATGTTAAACCTGAAAGAAAAAAGAAAAAGAAAAAAGCACTAATCCCCATTATTTTATTGTTGCTGATAGCATTATTCTTCCTTTTTTATAAGTTTTCGGGCTTTTTTTCGCCTAAAACATGGGAAACTCATTTTGGTGGCAGCAAAAATGAAGAAGCATATTGCATAGTAGCTGATAATAATGGACTTTTTGTTGTTGGGTTAACAAAATCTATGAATGAATCAATGGACTGGATTGTTATGAAAACCGACGAAAACGGAAAAGAAAAATGGACTTATAATTTCGACGGCTACGATAAAGGAGATGCGGCACATTCTATTATTCCAACTGATAAAACTAATTATTTAATCGTTGGGGGAATATACAAAAATGACGACCTTCAGGCTCAGAGTCGAGTTATGAAAATTGACAAAAACTGTGACATTATTTGGGATAAGGAATTTGGCTACGAAGGCTGGGACGAAGCTGTTGATGTTACCGAAGCTGATAATGGCAGTTATATTTTTGTTTATACAGATAACACCGGAGAAAATACGAGAATTGGTATTTACAAAATAGCAAATAACGGAAAATTGATTTGGGAGAAAAGTGTTGGCGATTATGGCGATTTTACACCGCGTTCTATTTTACAAATCAATTATGATGAGTATATTATTACCGGAAAAATAGTTTACTCCGAAAAATACGAACAAGCTTGTTTGATAAAAATAAATAATGACGGAAAAATATTAGCTGAAAATAATATAGGTTCAAAAAATAAAGTTTGTGATGCCGAAGATGTTTTTAAAATTGATCATGATTCTTTTGTAATTACCGGATATAAAGGCGATGACACTGACAACAAAGAACTTTGGCTGGCTATTATAGACAGAGATTTAGAAATTATAGATGAAACTACTTATGTTGGATATGGCAGTACTGTTGGGCTTGATTTAACTGCATTATCTGATGGAAATTTTGTTGCTGCAGGATACACACTAACAAAAAACAAAGATACCGACGGTTATTTGTTGAAATTTGACAAAAATCTGAACAAAATTAGCGAAAAAACTTATGGCAGCAGTAATGATGAACAATTTAGAAGTATTACATCGCTAAAAAAATCGATTTATGTTGCCGGATTTTCATATTCTTTTAGCAACGGAGAAGACAAAGACATCTGGATTCTAAAACTTGACTTAAATTGTGATATGTAACTTAAAATCACATTGTTTAATGATCTAATCCACTGTCGAAATCTATTTCAACATTTTCGGATTTTCTTTGTTTAAAGTTATTCAATTTATAACTTAAACTCAAGATAAAAGTCGGACCTTCGTATTTGTACCAATTTTCGGTATAATAATCATTTCCGGTAATTGTATAATACATCAAACCTGTATCAAAAGTATTATGAGAGCGTATAGTCAGACTTAATTTTTTATCAAAAAATTGCTGTTTTGCAATAAAATCAAAATAATAAAAATTATCAATATACCCTTGTGGCATTTTGCTTGGAGCATAATAAATTGCCATAAATTGCAATGTAGTAGTTTTTGTTATTGTAAAAGTTGATCGGAAATTCCCGTTTGTTATCAACGAACTGTTTTTCAGAATGTTATCATCACTTAAATTTCCATTCCAACACGAATAATACGAACTTATACCTGCACTTATTTTCATCCATTTTGTAAAATTATAATTCACCATCAACTCGACTCCTGAATTGTACATTTTGTCTAAATTTTCGTAGGTTTCATAAAATTGTTCGTCTTTATAAATCACAAAATTGGAAATTGAATTGTTTATTTGTCTGAAAAACAACTGTGTGTTCAAACTAGCTTTTTTAGACATTACAAAATAATCAAGTTCAATAGCATTTGTAAATTCAGGTAAAAGATTTGGATTTCCTTGTTTAAGAGAAAACCTGTCCGAAGAATAAACCAGTTGGTTAAGCTGCCATTCATTCGGACGATTGATTCTCTGTGAAAATGAAAAAGTTAAATTGTGAATATCTTTTATTATTGTTGAAATATGTACAGAAGCAAAAAGATTAAATTTTTCGTAATTTAAAGACTCATTATTTCCAATAAGCGATTGATTTACATATTCTCCCCGTAATCCTGTTTGAACATTAAAGTTTTTTATTTTTTTGTTCATCAATACATAAACCGCAACATTATGAAAATTGTAGTCAAGTTTATTATTTATTACCTGATTTATTGATAAATCAGACTCATTTATTTTGCTGGAAAACAGATAATTATATACGCTTTTTTTAAAATCATATTGAAAGCCGCTTTCAAATTTCAGATTTTCCGAAAAAGGTTTTAAGTAATCCAATTTCCATCTATATTGCTCTTTATCTGACTCATTTTCAATTTTTTGTAAATAATACGGATTTTCTAAATATTCATTAGGGGAATCATTTTCAAGTAAATTGCAGTAAAAATCAAATGTCAAAGTTTGTCCTTTATCATCAAAAAGCCGATTGTAATTCATGTTTCCTGAAATATATTTATTATTATTTGAAAAATACTCATCAGCGTTAACTATGTAATTATCATCTAAATACACAAATTCAGTTTTAATAATTCTGTCAAAAATCCAATTTCCGACATTAAAATCCATCGAAATTTTGTTGTGACTATTCATTTGAAAATCAAAACCAGTTTTTATTTGAGCTGAAAACATTCTAATTCCTCTAGTTCCCGAAAATGTTTGAGATAATTCATTATTTGCATCGTAAATATTTGATTTGTTTTCATTTATCTTTGTTTTATCTGAATAACTGAAGCCGGCATAAATGTTAAGCTTTTTCATTTTTTTGTTGATTAACAAACTGCCGGAATATTTATCGCCATTAGCTATAGATAAATTCAGAAGAGCTTCTGTACCTTGCAAATAATTCTTTTTTGTGATAATATTTATTATTCCGGTATTTCCTTCTGCTTTATATTTCACCGATGGATTTGTAATAACTTCTATACTTTGAATTGTTTCAACCTGAATTTGATTCAAAACGTCAGAAGCTTCCATCATTGTAGGTTTGCCGTCGATCAAAACTGTAAAATCAGAGCTTCCACGCAAAGTTACATTCCCGCTTGCATCAACTTGCACAGACGGAATAGTTTGCAACGCATCAGCAGCTGTTCCACCGCTGGCATTCATCTGTTGACAGATATTTATTACCTGTTTGTCTATTTTAAATTCGACTGGATTAATACCATGGTTAACAACAACTTCTGAAAGTTCAGTAATATTAACTCTTAATTCAATTAACAAATTATCAATATTTGAAGTAACATTTATAGCCGTGTCAACTTTCATAAAGCCAAAAAAACTGATTTTCAAGTTATATTTTCCGCCCGGTATATTTTTAAGCGCAAAATTGCCAAGTTTATTTGTAGTTGTCGGGAAAACTAAAGAACTGTCATTTGAGGCAATAGCCACAACAATTGCATATTCAATTGGAACACTATTTTCAATTGAAGAAACAGTTCCCTTGATTTGATAATTTTGACCAACTAAAATATTTGAAATCAAAAGCAAAAAAATTATATGTAAAATTATTGTTTTCATCATTGATTAATTTTATTCAAAAATACGCTGAAAAATCATAAAAGTTCAATGAAATCAACAAGTTGCACAAACAAATTGTCAAACCATCAATTTCGATTTTGTTGACTAAAAAGAAGATTTTGTTGACTAATATTCAGTATTTGTTTAATTTTAAACATTTATTGGTTGAAACAAATTACTTTTATCTCACAAAAGAAAAAAATGAGCTTAAAGCAATTAAAATACTGGTTTCCGTTATTTTTCTGGATTTTTCAGATAATTGTTCATGTTGTTCGCAATATCTACCTAATTTTCAGAGAGTCATTTGGATATATTTTCAATTCCATAAAAATTACTTTTCCATTAGACATTACAACCTACATAATTTTCTACTACTATTTTGCACCAAGACTTTTAAAAAAAGAGAAACTTTTGCTTAATATTTTATTAGCAGTTGGATATTTTATTGTTCACAGTTTTATTTGGGCAGCAGTTTATTCCTTTTTTGTTTTAGATGATTCATCAGAGTTGAAATTATTCTATTTTTCGAGCATGGGGCACACTTTGTTGTATTCATTTTATGGTACAATTTCAAGAATTGCAATCGACTTTTTTGAAAATCGTGAAAAGCAAAAAGAGCTTGAAAAACAGAACATTAAAACTGAACTTGCACTTCTCCGTTCACAAATAGACCCACATTTTTTGTTTAATACATTAAATAATATCAACTCATTTACGGTTACAAACCCCGAAAAAGCTTCTTTTGCAACGATAAAACTCTCTGAAATAATGCGTTATATGCTTTACGAAGCAAGTAATGAAAAAGTTCAACTCAAAAATGAAATAAATTACATCAAAAATTATCTTGAAATTCAGCAATTAAGATACAAAGACAAAGATTTTGTGGATTTTAAAATTGATGGAAATTGCGAAAATATTTTAATTCCGCCAATGTTGTTTATTCCATTTGTTGAAAATGCTTTTAAACACGGCTCTAAGTCCAAAGAAAAGAAAATAACTATAAATTTATCAGCAAATTCTAGGGAAATTGAATTTGAAATTTCTAATTTTAAACGCGAATTGAATGAAACCGAAAAAAACAGACCAAAAGGAATAGGAATTGTAAATATTAAACGAAGACTGGAACTGCTTTTTCCTGAAAAATACGATTTAAAAATAATTGAAAACAAAGAAACCTTCAACGTTTCTCTATTTATAAAGCTATGATAATTAACTGTTTAGTAATTGACGATGAACTTCCTGCAATTGAACAAATGGAAGAATATATTTCACGAGTTCCGTTTTTGAAACACATTAAAAGTTTCGATAATGCAATTGAGCCAATAAGTTTCCTAAAAGAAAACACTGTTGATGTAATATTTCTGGATATTGAAATGGAGAATTTTACCGGTTTGCAATTCATCAAAACACTTTCTCACAAACCGCTTATAATCCTGACAACAGCTTATGATAAATATGCAATAGAAGCCTTTAATCTTTCCGTTTCGGATTATTTACTCAAACCAATTTCCTTTGAACGCTTTTTACAATCGATTGATAAAATTTTCGACCATTTTTCAGGCATAAAACAGTCTGAAAACAGCTCAAAACAGTATAAAAAAGATTATTTTTTTGTAAAAACAGAATATCGATACCAAAGAATTGATTTTGAAGATATTTTATTTATTGAAGGAATGCGCGAATACCTTAAAATTCATACAATTAGTGAAAAAATAATGACTTTGCAGAATTTCAAAACAATTGAAGAGATTTTACCTGATGATAATTTTTTCAGAGTTCACAAAAGCTACATTGTCGCACTCAACAAAATAAACAACGTTGAAAAAAACAGAATTACAATAGGAGATAAAATAATTCCGATAAGCGAAACCTACAAAGATGCTTTTTTAAATATAATTACAAAATAAATCCGCATATTAGGCGGATTTATTTATATAATTTCAAAATGAGCTTTATCTGTAATTTTTTCACAATATTCGCATTTTAAAGCCACTTCATTTTTTGAAATTACTGTAAATTTTGTTACAATTTGCTCGTGATTTGTTACACATTTAGGATTAAAACATTTAACAATTCCCTCTATTTTATCAGGAACTTCAACTTTCATTTTATCAACAACTTTGTAATCTCTGATAATGTTCAAATTAGCCTCAGGAGCAACAAGCGCAATTTTATTAATTTCTTCTTGTTTAAAAAATTTGCCTTCAACTTTTACAATCGCTTTCTTACCAAGCTTTTTACTATCTAAGTTTGTCCCAAAAGTCATTTGATTCTTTGAACATTCCAACTCTAAAATACGTATAACATTAAATAAATCTTTGGCAGAAACGTGATCTATTACTGTTCCTTCCTTAATTGCCGAAACAATCAGTTCTTCTTTTGACATATTCAGTAGTTTTTATTTCCCTTATTTTCAATTACTTAGGGAGTTTGAATCTGAGCATAAAATTATGTCTTAATTTTTAAATTAAAAAAATTATTTTTGTAAAATTCTAATTACCAAAAATATTAAAACAATAATATGAAAAAAATACTTTTTGCAGGATTATTTATCCTATTGGTGTTCAATTCTTTTTCTCAAAAATATCCTAAATTTGGTGCAGATATGCTAATGGATGAATTTACAGGTTTTAACTTCTTTACAGGACCTGATGCTAATAAATTTCAGACAACTCCAAAAGCTTTTGGATCAGGTATTTACGATTTTTCAGGACAATATAATGTTTGGAGTATTTGGCTTCTGAAACCAAGCAAATATCCTATTGGAATAGCTACAACTGTTGCTCTAAAAATTGCAAAATTCAGATTTACAGATAATTACTATTTTGGATTAAAACCAACAGATTTATTAATAGACAACGACCCAACTCATTATTATGATGATAGTTTTTTTAGTAGAGCCGGAAGCAAACTTGTCACAGGAAAAATTTTTATTCCATTGATGATTTATCTGCCTGTTCACAATTGGTTCAACCCCAAAAAAGACTTCTTTGGCATTTATGCCGGTGCTTTTTATGACGGTTATTTATTTGCATACCAAAAATTGTATTATGAAACAAATGGACAACTTGTAAAAAATAAACAAACAAATGGGTCTATAAAACAATATTTTAATAAAAATGGTTTTGGAGTGCGAGGTGGTTTTAAGATGTGGAATTTCTTTGTTTATGGACAATACTTATTAACTCCTATATTTTCTGATTTATTACAATATGATATTCACGAAACAAAAATAGGTTTGAGATATTATTTTGATTACTCCGAATACATTCCTGATTTCGATAACGATGATAAAGATAAAGATGAAAACGGATTTGGAACAGATGCACAATAAAAATATTATTCAATATGTGGAATAACCATTTTTGAAGTATTTACAGAACATTTGAATCCAAACCAACAATTATATAGGATTAAAAATAAATAACAATATCTAATTTTAATAATAAAAAAACGGATAAATTAAGTCCGTTTTTTCAGTGCCCAGAACAGGAATCGAACCTGCACGACCAATCCGGTCACATGGCCCTCAACCATGCGCGTCTACCAATTCCGCCATCTGGGCAAAGTAATGAGAATTATCATTCAAAATAATGTTGCAAAAGTATTTCTTTTTTTTTGTTTGGCAAAAAAAAAAACGTTTTTTTGCATCATAAACTATTTTAATAATCTATTATAAATTTATAACACATCAAAATGAATACAGAAGTTAAAAAATTTATGGATTTTGTTTCTCAACGTAACGTTGGAGAAAAAGAATTTCTTCAAGCAGTAGAAGAAGTAGTTGAGAACGTATTACCTTTTATTGAGGTTAATCCCAAATATAAAAAGGCTAAAATTCTGGAACGTATGGTTGAACCTGAAAGAGTAATCATGTTCCGTGTGCCATGGGTTAATGACGAAGGCGAAATTCAAGTGAATAGAGGCTTCAGAGTTGAATTTAACAGCGCGTTAGGACCTTACAAAGGTGGTTTGCGTTTTCACCCAAGCGTAACTTTAAGCGGCTTAAAATTCTTAGGTTTTGAGCAAACTTTCAAAAACAGCCTTACTACTCTACCAATGGGCGGTGGAAAAGGTGGTTCTGATTTTGATCCAAAAGGAAAATCTGACGCAGAAGTTATGCGTTTTTGCCAAAGTTTTATGAGCGAATTATTCCGCCATATTGGCCCTAATACAGACGTACCTGCCGGTGATATCGGCGTAGGTGGTCGTGAAATTGGCTATATGTTTGGAATGTACAAAAAATTAAGAAACGAATTTACTGGTGTTCTTACAGGTAAAGGTCGCGAATGGGGCGGAAGTCTTATTCGTCCAGAAGCTACTGGTTACGGAGTTGTATATTTTGCTCAGGAAATGCTTGCTACAAAAGGTCAAACTTTTGAAGGAAAAAGAGTTGCTGTTTCCGGTTTTGGTAACGTAGCTTGGGGTGCTGCTCAAAAAGCAACAGAATTAGGAGCAAAAGTTGTAACTATTTCTGGTCCTGATGGATATATCTACATTAAAGACGGAATGAATGAAGAAATGATTGATTATATGTTAGATCTACGTGCTTCAAATCAAGATATTGTTGCTCCATTTGCTAAAGAATTTGATGCTGAATTTTTTGCAGGTCAAAAACCTTGGGAACAAAAAGTTGACATTGCTCTTCCTTGTGCAATTCAAAATGAATTAAATGGAGATGATGCCAAAAAACTTATTGCAAATGGTGTTTTCTGTGTTACAGAAGGTGCAAATATGCCTTGTACTCCTGAAGCAATCACTGCTTTCCACGAAAGTAAAATTTTATTCTCGCCTGGAAAAGCTTCTAACGCAGGTGGTGTTGCTGTATCAGGACTTGAAATGACACAAAATTCAATGAGAATCAGCTGGACAGCCGAAGAAGTTGACAATTATCTACACAGAATTATGAAAGATATTCATGCTACTTGTGTGAAATTTGGAACTGGAAGTGATGGCTACGTTGATTACGTTAAAGGTGCAAATATTGGTGGTTTTGTAAAAGTTGCCGATTCTATGATAGCACAAGGTGTTGTGTAATTTTTCTAGTTGAAATATTTTGGAAAGCCGCTCAAATTTTGAGTGGCTTTTTTTATCCAATATTTATAACTATTAAAAAAAAGTAAAACACAATAGAAACCTGCAGAAATTTAAAAAAATAAAATACTAAGCTTTTTATAAATATAGAAAATTTGACCAAAAACATAAAATTCATCAAATATTTAACATCAGACATTAAAAATATTATTATATTTGCTACCAAAAAGTAATGAAAAATATTTAATCCAAATTGAGAGAGAGAAAACTATCTGCAATTTTTTAAAAATATTATTTATTTACTAATTTAAACACCCAATAAGTATTAAACATTTTTTTCATAGAAACTTACATTATGAAAATATTTTCAAAAGACTTTTATTTATTGTCTAACGATGAGGATGTTTCTATAAATAATATTCGCTCGAAATTATTATCGTGGATGTTAATTTTGTCTAATATTCTTGGGTTACCTATAATTTCAGTAGCAATGATTGAAGCTTTTAAATTAGAGCAAAATTATGCTGCTTTTATTTATTTGGGGTTTTACTTACCTGTCTTTTTTGCTCTTATTCTTAGAAAAAAAACATCTTATAACTTTACAGTTTCATTACTATTATTTAGTGTTTACACTCTTGGACTTATCAATATAATTCTGTATGGCTTTAGTGGCGCAGGTTTACCTCTTTTTTATTGTCTCGCTGTATTAGCTACCGTTTTCCTAGGATTAAGAGCTGGACTTTTTACACTATTTGGATGCGGTTTTACAATGCTTATTGTTGCAATTTTTATGATTATTGGCACAATAGCTATTGAAGTTGATTTAATGGAAATATCAAGAGAACCAATTTCGTGGGCTACTGCAATATTAGTTATGATGTTTCTGGGTACAATAATGATATTTGGATATGGGATTATTCAACACAATTTATTACACTCGCTAAAAATTGTAAAAAAACAAAATTTAGAATTACAAATAGCTTCAAAAAAACAATTAGAACAAATATATAATCTAAAAAAAATAAAAGAAGAACTTGAAATTGCTAAAGAAAAAGCAGAAGAAAGCAATCAACTGAAAACGGAATTTATTCAAAACATGTCTCATGAAATTCGAACTCCTATGAACGCCATTTTGGGTTTTTCAAATATTTTAAATAAACCTAACCTAAATGATGAAAAAAGAGAAAACTACATAAACATTATTCAAAATAGTGGCAATCAACTAATGCGAATTATAGAAGATATATTGGAAATTTCTGAACTTGGAACAAAACAAGCAAAATTATACGAAAATGAAGTTTGTTTAAATGAATTTATTTCGGAAATTTTCACAACATTTAAACCCAAAACAAAACAAAAAAACATAAGTTTTTCTATTAACAACAAAATATCAGAAAAAGAAACTGTAATTTTAACAGATAAAGTAAAACTTAATAAAATACTGAGTACTTTGATTGAGAACGCAATTAAATTTACTAACGAAGGCAAAATTGAACTTGGATATACCATTTTAGAAACACACCACGATGTATCTCAACATCAGGATTTACAATTCTATGTAAAAGACACGGGAATAGGAGTAAAACCTGAAAATCAGAACATTATTTTTGAACGTTTTTCACAAGAACAAAAAGAAATATCGGAAAAAGTAGGCGGACTTGGATTAGGATTAGCTATAGCCAAAGAAAACGCAGAATTTCTTGGCGGAAAAATAACACTTGAATCAGAAAAAGGGAAAGGCTCTACTTTTTTTGTTACAATACCTTTTAAACCTTCAATTTCAGTATCTAAAAAAACAAATTCTTATAATAATCTCTACGATAATAAAAAGTTCACTATTTTAATAGTAGAAGACGAAGAACTCAATTATCTGTATTTAAACACATTACTCGAAGATTTTGATCAAAATTTAGTAACCTTATATGCTGAAAACGGCAAAGATGCAATTGAAATATGTAAAAAAAACAATGAAATAGATGTTGTTTTAATGGATTTAAAAATGCCGGTAATGAATGGATTCGAGGCTACAAAAAGAATAAAGAAAATTAGATTAGACTTACCTATAATTGCACAAACTGCTTATTCTACAGTAGAAGAAAAAGAACTTGCAATGTATTATGGTTGTGATGATTTCATTACAAAACCAATAGAAGAAGAAATTTTATTCAGAATGATGAACAAATATCTTGTCAATAAATAAAATCACTATCTCCTATATGGCTTATTTTTATCAATAAAGAGTAAATATTCATTTTTTCAAAAAAAACGAAACCCTTTGCTGAGTTTCGTTTTTTTTTAATAGTCTTTTTTCTAAATCACTTTATCAGCTGCTAATTTACCTGTTAAAATAGAAATTGGCAAACCCGATGGGCTATAAACCCATTGACCGGCTTGATAAACAGAAGGCAATATCGTATCAACTGATTTTGAGACTTTTAACATTTTATTTACAACAGGCATATTAGGATTTGTAAAAGCCCAACCTGTTATTCCACCGTGTGAATTTCCGGTTAATTTTTCAATCGTAAGGGGAGACGAAGAAAAGCTATCAAAAACTTTACTTTTTAACCCCGGGAAAATACTTTCGTCTAATATTTGTATTGTTAGTTGCTCCATAAACTCCTTAAATTCATTTGTCCAGCCATGCTCGTCTATTTTTTCAGCCAATTTATAATCAAAAAGCAAACTAACAATTATACCAGTTTTTCCTTCCGGCGCTAAATTAGAATCCCGAATAACAGGAATTGCAATTTCAAACGTGTTGTATTTAAAATAGTCCTCCAAATATTTTTTTACAATATTTTTCAGTTCGTTGTTATCAGGTTGGATATCTTGCAGATTCAAAAACTCATTTATTTGAGCTTTGTTTGAAAAAGTTAAACCTTTTTTATCAGGTGTATAAAAAAAGTGTCCGGTACAAATATTAGAAAAATGTCCTTTTTTTTCATTTACAGATAAATAAACAGTAAAAACAGAATCGCCACCATGAAGTGGTTTTAATGCTTTTTGTTTTTCTCCTATTTTTTGAACTAATTTTTTATCTTTTAATTCCTCAATCGCGACACTATTATAAAGCAATTTTAAATCCCCGGCCCAAATTAAATCCTCATATTCCGACTTGTTACCTTGTTTATCAACTATATATTTTTCTTCAGGATTCAGACTAACAATTTCAGTATTTGTTTCAATTACAACATTTTTTTGAACAATATATTCTTCCATTTTTTCAATAAGACTTGCTGTTCCTCCTTTTGGATAATGATAATCCAAATAAAGGCTAAAATAGCTCAATGCGAATGAAGTTGGAGTTTGCTGAAAAAAATGCTGAGCAATAATGTCAATAAGTGATTGATTTTTAGTAAAACGCGTTAGGTATTTTTCAACAGGCTCATTAAGTTTACTAATTTTGCTGATTGTAAACATAAACTTAAACATCCAAGGCAAAATAACTTTAAACAGATATTTTTTTTCTTTCATTAAATCTAAAAACGCCGGATTATCAATGCCGTATAGCACATCCATGTAACCCATTATTTTTTTTATTTCTGCAATAATTGCTGAAATATCGCTATTATTTTCCGGATAAAAATATTTTAGGAATGTCTCATATTCTGCTAAACTTTCTTTACCTGCAAGCCTCAAAACAGTATTGCCAATCCCAATTGAAACATTACTTTTTTTAAACTCAATATCAATTTCAAGCTGTTTAAGCATCGGAAATACAATTCCGGAATTTTCGATAGACCTCAACCCTCCATCAAAATAAATACCGTTGCGTTGAAAAGTTTGCACCAAACCACCAAGTTTATTTTGTCTTTCAAAAAGGGCAACTGATTTTCCGGCTTTGGACAAATATGCAGCCGCAGTTAAACCGGCAATTCCTCCTCCAACTACTATTGCATCATACTTCATAAACGTTTTCGTTATCAAGGTTTACTAATTTTTTACTTAATTGAAAAATTTCTTTACCGATTTCTCTATTTGTTGCATGAGGAGCAGGGATTTCTTCATTTGTAAGATTAAAAAACTTTCCGCTCACGTCATTCATTTCAGGAGAAGAAGCTAAATAATAAATTGCATCGCCCGAAATAACAGGATTTTTCAATGTTGGTTGTATAAAAAAACGAGAAAAAAAGTTATACATTTTCCCATTATTTGTACCAATATTGGACTTTACCGCTCCCGGATGCATAGCATTTATTGTAACTCCGGTATTTTGTAATAAATCACTCAATTCCCACACAGTCATAAGTTGTGCTGTTTTTGATGCTCCGTATCCTCTGTAACCTCCATAACGCCTTTTTTCCCAATTAAGATCGTCAATTTTTAAACCTTTAAATCTATGACCTTCGGAATTTACTTGAATAATGCGAGACGGAGAACTTTCAACCATTCTTTTTAGCAAAAGACTTGTGATTAGAAATGCGGCAAGATGATTTACGGCAAAAGCTGTTTCATGACCATCAACAGTTAATTTCCTTCTGGTCATGTGTACTCCGGCATTATTGATAAGTACATCAATATGCGGATAATTCTTCAAAATAGATTCTGTTGCTGTTTTCACTTGACTTAAATCGGCAAAATCAGCAATGTAATAATCAGGTTGATAACTAGATAAAGTTTTAATTTCGGCGCAAAGATTTTCAGCTTTTTCTTTATTCCTAACTATCATCACAATTTTGGCTCCCGCCTTTGCCAATCTTATAGCAGCCTGATAACCAACACCTGATGTAGTACCGGTTATCACGCATATTTTACCTTCCATAGATTCATTGGATTTTTTTTGCGGAAGTCGTCCTGCTCTTATAAAATCCAATTCAGGCGGAAATTTACTTTTTTTACTCATTACCCAAATTTTTTAATTAAAAAACGTCGATACATTTTGCCAAATCGCGGAATATTATTAAAAATATCTCCCCATAAATCATAATAATCTCTTTGATGTAATATTAAACCGTCTTCGCTGATTACCAATTTAGTAGCACCGTACACAGGTGTACTTGGATATTTTTTGAACATCATTGTCATAATCCAATCAAAAATAATAATATTATCTTTTTGAACAATAGAAACTATTTCCATATTGAGTTGTTTTGTCCTTTTTGTCAATCTATTACACATTGCTATGAAATTTTCAATTCCGTCAATGCGCTGTATAGTATCCTGAAAAACAATATCTTTATGATAATACTTAAAAATATGCGACCAATCTGGTTTGCCTTCGGTGTTATATGTTTTTGACCATAATTCTTTTATAGTTTCAACGTTTAACGTTTTAATTTCGTTTAATTCATCCATCTTTTCCTAATAATAATTATACCAAAGCAAATTTAATAATAAATTGGAGTACATTTTAATGTTTTGGAATATTTCACATCAAAAATGGTTTCTTTAAAAGAAGGTGGTCCAAATGTTCCTTTTGCGTTATTAGAAAAACCAAATCCTTCGTTTGGAATACCCAACCAATTACCATCTAAAACCTTATTATTATTTTCATCATGAAAATATTTAAAGGCATATTTCCCTGGCATAAGATTTTTAATTACAATTACACTTTTTTTGTCAATAATTTCTTGTGTGAAACCCATTATTTTATTTTCGTTTTCATCGTCAAATTCAACCAATATTTGTCCGGTACTATTTTGCAAACCGCTTATTTCAATAGTCAAAGTAACTTGACTAAAAATTGTTAAAGAATTGAAGGTGATTAAAACAGATATCACAAACAGTATTTTTAAAAAATTCATTGTATTTTAATTTTATATTATAAATACCAATATCCTAAAACAAAATAAAATCAAGAACATATCTGAATTTTAATAATATTTTGCATAATACAATAAGCATATTAGCATCTTTAAATGTGTTTTCGGATGCCAAAGTTAACTACTTTTTTTAAATACAAAACATAAAAAAATAACTTTTTAATAAAAAAGCCCAAAATTTTTTACAAATCTCGGACTTTATTTATATTTCCCAATTTACATAGGTAACTCCGTTATGTTCTTTAGAAAAAATCAAAACTATTTAACAATTCTTTATTTCCAACCGGCTTCAGATTTCCATTCGGTGTAATAAATAACAATATTTGCTTCTGACTTCCATTCAGTAAAATAAATAACCCAATCGGCTTCACTTTTCCACTCTGTAAAATACCAAACTCCACTATCTTTGGTAGCATCACTTTTCCATTCGCTAACATAAACAACCATGTCGGCATCACTTTTCCAGTCACTTACGTAAACAACTTTATCGGCTTCGCTTTTCCATGTGGTAACAAATACTTTTTGAGCAGTTAACGCACTGCTAATTGCCAATAAAACAATAGAAATAATAAAAGTTTTCATTTTTGTAAATTTTGAATTAATGAATTAAGACAACAACTTACCATAATTAACGAATATTCTTTTAAATATGTTTAAAATTAAACATTTTTTAGCATTTAATCCCGAATTATGCATTTGAAAAACAATTTCAGCATAATAGCCTTATTTTAAATATATTTCTCAATAAAAGTCAAAACCCTGATGGTTA
>JAFGXO010000137.1 GCA_016936595.1 Bacteroidales bacterium
CTATCGCAAGGTATAACAAATCATTTTCTTTATGGCGGCAGTATTTGGTCTTGGTCTGGTGCCTTAAGTGGTGCAGTTTTTGGAGGTCTGTCCGGAGGAGCTAATGGTTATCAAAATGCTGATAGTAAAGGATTAAATTATTTTTGGGGTACTTCTCCTGATAAATAGGGGTATAAAAGAAGTCAATGGGCATTTGCTTGGTGGGATAAAACGGATGTTATAAAATTTAAAATGAAAAACACGGGAGCAGCAAGGTTAAATTGCAGAGCAAAATGTTTTGAATATATGTTTGGCGATTCAGAAGCAAATTGGTTTGCTAGGTCTAATAATTCGGGACTTGATTTAGAAGGAATAAGATCTATTAGAAATCTAAACGGAGAAGTGTATAATGTAAGCGTTGAAGATCCTATTATCAATTTTGACGAACTTAAATATCACCAAGAAAGTGGAGGACAACTCTTATATACTGTTGATAAATATCAAGGGGGGGAGGATGGACATGCAATGGCTATTAAAAAAATAAAATATGTTCCAAATAAAAGATTTGATATACAAATTATAAATCCTGAATTTGGAAAAAAAGAATGGATTAAAAATTTTAATAATTATAATTGGAATTATGGAAACGAACCACATATTTGGTTTATATATTTACCTTAGTATTTTATTCTTGTTGTTTTTAATAAGTGTTGCAAGACAATCATTTTCGCAAGATACTTTGTTGCTTTTTACATCAGGAGAAAGCAATATTGTATTTTATAAAAACAATACTGTGTTTTATGAAAATAATTATTATAGAAACAACATCAAAGGATATGGAAGTTATGAAAAGAATAATAATACTATTGCTACTTTTTTTAATATACCAAAAGAAGTAAAGTCTTCATTTGACCTCGATTCAACTAATTTTGATGGATTTACAAATGTTTTTATACAATTTTTAGACAACAATGGATATTTCTTTAATTATTGTTTAGCCTCAAAAAAAGGAATGAGTAATGTTGTGAAAATTCAAAATGACTCCTTAAATTTATTAGCTATTGATAGTATGTTTAGTAGTGTTATAATTGAACAAACAGGATACCATGTTTTAGAAGTACCTATTATAAAAAACACTACAGCTTTTTATCATGTAAAAATGGTAGAAGAAACACATTTTATTCAAGATACATTTGTATTTAAAATTAAAAAAAATAAGCTAAAATTAAAAAATAAGAAAAAATATAATTTTCACATGTCAAAATTTTATTATCCTTTGTTTGAAAATGATCAAGATAAAGGACAACATTTACGATTTTATTTCTGATTTTAAATTTGTCTTGTTATTTTCCCCTGCCGGGGCGAGTTCTAAACATATTACCACAAATAATTTCAGATTTATGATTTCTATTCATGGTTAAAATAAACTAATTATGAGTCGGATAATAAAATACATAGTTATTGTTCTTTTTGTTTCAAAAATTGGTTGTCTTTATTCAAAAGACACTTTGAGTTTAACAATTAACATCTCAAAATATGAAGAAGCAGCACAGAATATTTTGTGTGAGCAATATATAACAGAAAACGCCAATACTAATAATCTAAATATTCTAACAAAATATAAGCTTGAAGATTTACATGCCTTGTCAATTCCCATTTTTTATATTAATAACAAAAGAGAATATTTTGATTGTAGTTCAAATATTGCATCAATAATCAATTTCGAGCAAAACTTTGAAAATCAAGTAATTATTATTTATAATAATTACAATAAAATCGTAAAAATCGTTATTCATAAAGATTCTTTAATGGTTAAACAAGACTCTATGTGGTTCATTAACAAAGTCACTGTTAAAGAAAACATAATAAAACAGTATATAAAGAAAGATAAAAAATTCATTTTATTCACAATAAATGATGAAATTAGTGGATTATGGTCTATCTACAACAATAATATTTGTAAGGTTTCGTACACATTAAATAAATTTAAGTTTATTAATGGAACAAAATCACTTCTAAAAAATTACCCATTAGATTTTATTCAAAAACCTTTTGTTATATATAATACTCCTCGTTTTATTGGTGTGAAAAAAATATGCTTAAAAATTAAAAAAAAGAATAAATGCAAGGAAAAATCTAACACTAACACATATATAACACTAAATGTAATTTAATAAAAAAAACGTAATAACATAAAATACAATAAAACACATTATTGATAGCAAAAATCATTATGTTAATTAAACTTTTGATACTCTCTTGGTCGGGCAGTCGTTAATTTTAGAGCAAATAAGCTTTGATTATAATAAAAGTGAGCTTTTAGAGGCAAGTTTTTCGTTTTTTGATGAATTATCAGATTATTTGCACCAAAATCCTACTGTAAAAATAGAAATAAACGGTTTCACAGACAACACAGGAAAAGAAGAAAATAACAAACAACTTTCATTAGACCGTGCAAAAGCAGTATTCGAGTATTTAGTACAAAAAGGAATTGCTCAAAACAGAATGAAATATCAGGGATATGGCAGTCAAAACCCAATAGCAGACAACTCAACAGAAGCCGGCAGGCAAAAAAAACGCAGAGTTGAGATTCGGGTTGTGGAGAAATAAATGTTTTGACTTATTATTCTGTCTATCTGATTTATAACCTTCACATTATTGCGAGCGGGAAGCAGAAATAATAATTTTGCATAAAAGAGGAATGACAAATTATCCTGTTTGTCACTCCGACAATAAGAGGA
>JAFGXO010000138.1 GCA_016936595.1 Bacteroidales bacterium
AAAATCAGTTTTTTTTGTTTTTTAAAACCATTTTTACTTATATAAATGTTATTTGATGCATATTTTTTACATCATTAACAAAACTTTAAAAAAATAATCAGTAAATTACTAAAATATTTTAATCCAAAGATAAAAAAAATGCAAAAAAAAGTTGTACTTGCAATGAGCGGCGGAATTGACAGCTCTGTATCGGCTCATTTACTTCAGAAAATGGGTTACGAAGTTATTGGAGTTACTTTTGTTATGTTTGACGAACCTCAAAAGAATGATTTTAAAGACTTTGTGAACGATGCTCAAATCGTTGCTTCAAAATTGGGTATTAAACACTACACTATTGATATTAGAAAAGAATTTAAAGAAAAAATTATAAATTATTTTGTAGAATCGTATTTAAATGGACTTACCCCTAATCCGTGTACTTTGTGTAATCCTACTATTAAATGGAAAAGCCTTATTGATTTTGCCGATTCTATTGATATTGAGCATGTTGCTACTGGTCATTATTCAATTATTAAAAAACAAAACGATAGAATTTTTATCACAAAAGCTATTGATGATTGGAAAGATCAAACATATTTTTTATGGAATTTGCCCCAAAATTATTTAAAAAGAAGTATTTTTCCATTGAGCGAATTTAAAAAGGACAAAGTTAGAGAAATTGCAGCTCAACTTGGTTTAATAAATTTATTGCACAAAAAAGAAAGTTATGATGTGTGTTTTATTCGCAATACCGATTATCGCTATTTTATTGATGAACATATTAAAGAAAGCAACACCATTATAAAAGAAGGCGATTTTATAACCGAAGACGGCAAAATAGTAGGGCAACATAAAGGAATAACACACTACACAGTTGGACAGCGTAAAGGATTAGTAGCAATGGGTGTTCCGTATTTTGTGAAAAAAATTGACAAAGAAAATAATAGAATTATTATTGCACCAAGAGAAAATTTGAACTCAAAAGAATTATTCGTTAAAAATTATAATTCAATGAAATATGATGTTTTTCCGGATAATAAAAAATTCCTTACAAAAATTAGATTTAGAGGAGATGGAGTACTTGCAAAAGCACAAAAAGAAGGCGATTTGTTAAAAATAATTTTTGATGAACCTATTTTTGGAGTTGCCCCCGGACAATCGGCTGTTTTTTACGAGGGCGATGATTTAGTTGGTGGCGGAATTATTATTTAATTTTGAAAAATACAAATAATTATGACTAATAAACAAATTTCGACCTTAGTTTTTGATGCTCTCAATTCACGCGATTTCAGCAAAATTATTGACCATTTTTCTGAAGATATAATATTTGATTTTCCAGGTGTTGGCGAAATTAAAAGTTCCAAAAAAGTGCTCATTTTTTTAAAAGCACTACTCCGAAAATATTCTTCTCTAAAATTCACTTTAACAGATTTTATTGAAGAGAATAAAAATATTTGCATTATTTGGACAAATGAAGGCATTAAAAACGATGGTTTTGAATATAAAAACAGAGGAGTTTCAATATTCAAATTTGATGATTATAAAATTGTTTATCTTAGTGATTACTTTAAAGACACTTCGTTTACACAACAAACATAAACTTAATAACATTATAAATTTATATCTTGAAAAAAATTTTAGCATTCAGCGGAAGCCCAAGAACCAACGGAAACAGTACAATCTTAATGAGGCATTTTTTAAAGGGAACTCAAAAAAATTCAGCCAAAACAGAAATTATTAATCCGTACAAAATAAAAATTAACACTTGCTCCGGGTGTTTAAAATGTAATTTACTAAAAAAGTGCTCATTACAAAATGATGAGTGGTCTTTTTTGAGTGAAAAAATTTTAAAAGCTGATGTTTTAGTATTTGCTTCGCCTATTTATTTTCATCATGTTTCATCTACTTTAAAAAAAATAATTGACAGATTTAGATCTTTTGTTCAAGTTCAAATAACACAATCGGGTGTAAAACATACTCCGTGGAAACAATGGGAAAAAGATTTTGTAATTTTATTAACTATGGGTAGCTCTGATCCAATTGATGCTAAGCCGGTTATAGATTTATTTGAATTTATAACAAGTATTTTGGGACCAAAAAATAAATTACACATTTTAACAGGAACAAGGCTTGCATTAGCAAAACAAGTTGAAAAAAGCTCAGAAATTCTAAAAATTATATATCCAAAACTTGAATTACCTGAAAATTTAGCTGAGGAAGATTACAAAAAAAATCAAGAACTATTAAAAAAGTGTTATAATTTAGGAGAATATTTATCAAGAATAAATTAATCATCTACGCTTGCTCATTTTAAAAAATAACACAATAATTTAAAGTCTCAAAACAACCAAAACTCACCTACTTTTTTAACATTGATATTTATAAAACGCTGACCTTATTATCTTTTAATAAGCTAATAAACAACAAGTTGCACATTTAATACAAAGAACAGAAATGATCAAATATCTGTTCTTTGTATTTTGTTCTTTAAAAATACTTATACCTTTTCCCATTCAGTTTTAAAACATTTCTCACATGGAGGAAGCACATCGTCATCAGTTTCAAGAGTTATCATAAATCTGCAATGAGTACATTTGTAGTCTCCTTTCCCTGGTTTGTCGCCTGTATTGTAAATCATATTTTTTGTTTTAGAATTTTTGAGACCAAAAATATATTTTTTTTTAGATTATTACTCCATTAAATAATTTTATTTAAAAAGAAGATAAAAAAAGCCGCACATAATTCACGGCTTTAAAAGATTTATTAAGTAATATTATTTTATCACAATCTTCACAGTTTTTGAAGATGTTTGATTGTAAATTTTCATAATATAAACTCCGGGGGCTTGATTGCCAATATTAATTTGGTTATAATTTTCATTTAATTGGCCGTAGTAAACAGTTCTTCCTGTTTCATCAAAAATCATCATTTCAAAATCAGAAACAATATTATCAAAAGAAACAACAAAGCGTCCGTTAGTTGGATTAGGATACACATTTAGCCCAAGATCAATAATTGTTTGAAGTTCAGTAATAACAGTAAGAATAGCATTTTCACTTGTAACCATTCCGCAATCGCCTGTAACTTCAACATTATAATCACCTTGATCATCAACAGTAACATTTTCAATAGTGTAAGTATCTGTAATTGCATCAGCAATAGAAGCAGCATCTTTAAACCATTGGAACATTAAATTTGATCCATTTGCAACTACTGTAAATACAACAGTTGTTCCAACTTGAGCATCAGTAACAGACACAGGTTGAGTTATGATACTTGTTTGAGGTAATAATGATAAAGAAACTGAATTAGTTGTTAAAGAACCACAATCGCCGGTAATTTGGCAAGAGTAACTTCCCAAATCAGATGCAGCAGCAGCTATAACAGTGTAACTTGCATCGGTAGCACCCGAAATAATTGTTCCGTCAAAAAACCATTGATAAGATAAATTTGAACCGGTTGCATTTACTGTGAAAACAGCATCGGCACCTTCACAAACAGATAAGTCTGTTGGTTGTTCAACAATAGTAATTCCGGTACCAATTGTTAAAGAAACAGTTACAGATGTTACAGATCCGCAATCACCACTAACAACACAATAAAAATCTCCTAAATCAGCAGCAGTTACATTGTTAATAGTATAACTTGTACCTGTTGCACCAGAAATAATTGAGCCATTATAATACCATTGATATGTTAAGTTTGTACCTTGGGCAACTACAGTAAATGTAGCATTATCGCCTTCACAAACGTCGGTATTAACCGGTTCAGTAATTATAGAAGTAGCAGGATTAACAATTACAGTTGCTAAATCAGAAGTAGCAATTCCGCAATCACCTGTAACTTCGCAAGTATAATCACCAGCATCAGCATCGGTAGCAGCAATAATTTCATAATCGGCACTATTTGCACCTGAAATCATTGAGCCATCTAAGTACCATTGATATGTTAAAGTACCACCATTGGCAGCAACAGACAAAGTATAATCTGTTCCTTCGCAAATAGTAGTTCCAACAGGTTGAGTTGCAATTGAAGTAGCATCATTAACTGTTAATGAAACAGTATTAGAAGTTACAACACCGCAATCGCCGGTTACTTCGCAATAAAAATCGCCTGCATCAGCAATAGTTATTCCTGAGATTGTATAATCAGCACTTGTAGCACCTGAAATTGAAACAGTATTTTTATACCACTGATAAGTTAAATTTGAACCGTCGGCAACAACAGAGAATGTAACATTTTCGGTTACACAGGCAATTGCATCTGTTGGTTCAGTAGTTATTGAAGTAGCAGTATTTAAAGTTAAAGTAGCTGCATTACTTGAAGCGTTACCGCAGTCGCTTGTTACATCACATGTGTAACTTGCTTCATCGGTAGCATCAACGTTTGCTATAGATAAAGTAGCTGCATTTGAACCACTAATATCACCACCATCTGATAATGGAGCACCGTCTTTATTCCATTGATAAGTTAAATTTGTTCCATTAGCAACCACTGTAAATGTAGCTGTTGCACTTGGACAAACATTTGCGTTAGTAGGATCACCTAAGGTTAACGAAGTAGTAATTGTTAAGCTTGCATCAGAAGTAGTAACAGTACCACAATCACCTGAAACTTCGCAAGTATAAACACCTTCGTCGGCAACCGAAACATTAGTTAATGATAATGATGAAGATGTAGCACCACCAATTGAACTTCCATCAACAAACCATTGGTAAGTTAAATTACTTCCGGTAGCAGTAACCGAAAACGTAACATTACTTCCCACACATGCGGTTTGGTCGTTTGATTGGTTAGTAATAACTGTAGCAGCACTAACTGTTAGTGAAACAGTATTTGAAGTAACATCACCGCAATCACCAGAAACTTCGCAATAATAATTTGCAGCATCAGCAGCAGAAATATTATTTATTGTGTAGTTTGCGGAAGTTGCTCCGGATATAGAAACAGATTGTTTAAACCATTGGTAAGTTAAATTACTTCCGGTTGCAGCAACAGAGAATGTTACGTTATCACCGGCACAAGCAGTTTCGTTTGTTGGTTGAGTTGTAATTACAGTACCACTATTAATTACTAAAGAAACAGTACTTGAAGTAACATCACCGCAATCACCTGAAACAACGCAGTAGTAACTTCCGGCATTTGCCGCAGTTGCATTAGTTATAGAATAAGAAGCACTTGTTGCTCCACCAATTGCCGAAGAATTTTTATACCATTGGTATGATAAATTACTTCCGGTTGCAGCTACAGTAAATGTAAAGTTATCTGTTTCACAGATAGCACCACCGGTTGGTTGAGTTGTAATAGCTGTTGAAGCATTTACAGCCAAAGAAACAGTATTTGAACTTACATTTCCGCATGTTCCTGAAACTTGACAATAATAATTTCCGGCATCACCAACAGCTGCGTTTGTAATTGCATACGAAGCACTTGTTGCTCCGCCTATAGCTGCGGCATTTTTATACCATTGGTAAGTTAAATTACTTCCGGTAGCAGCCACAGTAAATGTGTGATTATCTCCTTGGCAAATTGTTCCACCTGTTGGTTGAGTAGAAATTGCAGTAGCAGTAGAAATATTAATTGTTACTGACTGACAAGAAGAAACACCACAATTATTTTCCCAACGACCATAGTATGGTGTTTGTACTGTTGGAGAAACAGATAAATTATTTCCTGTTCCTACTTGAGTTCCGCCACAAGACCCTGTGTACCAAACAAAAGTTGTTCCTGAACCTCCGGAATATGATAAGGTAGTACTGCTGCCTGAACAAATAGTGGTTGAATTAGCTGTAACATTTGTTGGAGCGGTTGGTAATGGATTATCAACAACATCAGAATTTGAATAATTTGATTCTCCGTCGTAACCTGTATAAACTGCTGTTGCAGAATAAGTATAAGAACCACAAATATTTGCGTCTGTATAATTAGTTTGAGTTGAAGGAAGAGTTCCGCTAATATCAACACCATCTCTGTAAACAATGTATCCTGTTAATGCAGATTTAGGATTAGAGTTTTGAATTACCGGAGAATCTTCAACAAGTAATTTTGCATCAATGTTTGGTTGGCCGCTTGTAGTTAAATATTGCCCTCCTTTTGCACCGTCTATGTATAATCCTTGTGTAAAATCAGATGAAGCAAAATAGAACCAGTCTGTACCATCAAAAACATAAGAATGATAATTTGCACCTGTTATAGGGGCAAGTAAAGAAGAAGGATAACCATCTGCTGATACTGTTTCAATTCCCATAAAGAAATCACCTGTTAAAATTATTCCGTTTGGAATAGTGTGATACATGTAATCAAATGGATCAGAATAAACAGCTTCAATAAGGGGTGATTCGTATAAAAGAGTAGTTAAATCTTCTGCATAAATTACAAATTTAAAAGTTGCATCAGTCCATTCTGAAGGATTTCCATTATATAAACCAAAGTCAAAAAAACTATGTCTTAATTCTGTAACTTTTATTGGATAAGTATAACCTAAATCAGATGCTGAATAAAACGAACCTCTAAGGAAAAAATCAGTGTCAATAAAACTTGCAGCGTTTGCAACATCTGTGTAATCGTACCAATTTGTAGCACTTGCATTTGTTGCAGGTGGATCCCAACTTAAATTAGCATCGGTGCTATTTAAAATACCGGCAAAATTTATTGGAGCAGGAAACCAATTAATACCGTCTCCATTTAAAGCAACGTTAACTTGAGATGCACCGGTACTAACATGAGTAATGTTGCCGGAATAATTTTGTTCTGCGGCAGGCTCAAATTTTACGTAAATTGTTGTTGCTGAAAGTGTGCCACCAACAGGAGTTAATACTATAGAATTAGTATATCCAGAACCGGAAGTTAAGGAAATATCAAAACCGGCAGGAGCAGTAATTGTAACATTTCCTGTTAAATTCATACCAGATACGTCATAACTTTGTTCAGAGAAATAACCAATACCCACTCCTCCAAAATCAATGCTCGAAACAGTAGTTTGGATTAAAGGAGCTGAACCGCTAATCACATTAATAGTATAATCTTCAACTTCACCATCAAAATCTGTTTCACAAGAAGTTGAAACTACATCGTATTGAGAAGAAACTCTCATAACAGTATTTCCTGTTAAAGCAGTACCGGGAACAGTTATTGAAAGAGGAGAGTTTGTAGTTGGACCATTGGCTGTATTTTGTGCACTTCCTAAATAATATTCTTCACCAGCATCATCAAAATCACAGTCTTGATTCCAATCAATCCAAACCATAGATTCTACAAGATAGTTTCCATCAGTATTAACATTAACGGTTAAATCATACGAATTGTTAAGTAATACATCAGTAGAAATGCTTGTATAATCGCTATAAGCGTTTCCATTACCATCTGATGGTTTAGCTGAGGAATTATTAATTGTATTAAATTGAACTAAGGTAGTACTAGTTTCCCATGTAGTATGTCCCCAAGAATAACAAGGAGAACAAGGAGCAGTTCCTGTTGTAGTTGCATTTCCGGTTAATCCGGTAGTATTGTAACAATGATCAGCAGAAAAATACTCAAAAGCGGCGAAATAATAAGTTGTTCCGGGAGTTAAACCTGTAACAGTAACATTATTTCCGGTACCGTCATAAACAACAAAATTTCCACTTCCAATTTCGTCTCCGTTTCCAAAAGTGGCGTTGTCGGTATAACTTGAACCGCTTGAAGGCATCGCATCAACAGGAGAGCCTTCTTTAGCCAAAACAATAACGGCGTTTCCATTTCCACGTGTCCAATTTGCAGTCATTTGGTTATCGCCAATTGCAGTTGCAGAGAAATTACCGGCTTGTGTAGTTGGAGGAGTACAAACAGCAGGAAATTCAAATTCTGCAATTCTTGTTTTCCAATTCCAAGCTCCCGAAGTATATTCTGTAGTAAACCAAAAGTTGTCGGTTGTTGGGTCAACGCTCATCATGGCGTAATCCCCCCATCTTGAAACACCTGTTTGAGAAGAAGCTCCGGTATAAATTTCGGTTTCAGTTATCGTCATTGTATTAAGAGGATCAGAAGCGTATCTTCCGGTAACTCTAATAGAAGGATATGTAGAAGCACCCGAAACAGAATATCCAAGAGCAATATCCCCGGCTGCGTTAATAGCTATAGATGGCATCCATCTGCTATCTCCATCACCCGGATCGTAAGTTCCTTCTTGATAAATAAACCAATTACCGCTTGTTCTTCTGAGTTCGTACCATCTAATTGCAGAAACATCACCTCCGGTATTAACACTTCGGCTAACAACCATAGATTCATACGTTCCAAAATCTCTGTATTGAGATCTAAACATCATACGATCGTTTAGAACATTTAAGTCGTCAGTAGTAGAAGGTTGATCTATTCCTCCTACAAAAGCGGAATTAAAAGAACTGGCTCCTAAACTATATTGTGTAAAAGTTGAGTTTGCAGGTGTAGCCCAATTAGGTGTAAATTCGCACATAATCAAATCATCAGTGCTCCAATAGGTGTCATTGTCAGTATCATACACAAAATAACCCGGTCCTGTAGGAAGAGATCCATCACAATCGGCAGGTAAAAGAGCGTAAGGGTCTGCAGCAGCAGTATTATCAATTTGTATCATTGTAGCCGATGCGTTTCCGGCAATCATTGCAGCTCTATTAAAAGCACATGCAGAAGTTCCATTGTAACTACTGTTAGATGTTTTAAATCTATTTACCGACATATAGTACGCATCGTGCCAAATACCAAATTTTGGATAATCGGGCATATCAGTAAATTGATAAGCATAACGAGCGTAACTACCTGTAGGATCGCTTCCTGTAGAAACAGCAATAAGTATCCATTGAGTGCCATCACCTGCAGAAACAGAGAATTGAGTAACAAGCCATCTGTCAGCATCTTCGTCATAAAGAATAATAGGGTCTCCATCGTTAGTACCAGTCCATGAGCCGTTAAATCCGTCCCAAAAAACAGAGGTATTGGTTGGTCCCCATATTGAATTTCCACTTTTGTTAAAAACTTCGGTTACATTGTTAACAGCTTGAACATAATGATTAGGTCCTACGTCTCCTTGAGTGTCGGGAGGAGCTACACCGGAACCATTATCTCCATTATTTGCACCATCAAAATTGTGTAAAACGTTAGCGGTTGCTCTGTAAAAATTGTATTGAGTTTGTCTAACCGGATCTTTAAATCCAACCGCAGGAGGAGTTCCATCACCTCTGAAATGATTGTTGACTACTTTATTATTGCCGGTTCGTTGTTTTGGCTTAATAAAGTCTTTTATAGGTTGCATATCTCTCAAAGGAGGAGAAATATCAAAGTAGGCAGGTTGCACCACTTTTACAGTATAATCTGCGTTCTGATTTTGAGCATTTAAAGAATGCGAAAAAAATAAAGAGAACACAAATAAACTACTAAAAAGAAAAATAAATTTTTTCATAAGTTTAATTTAATAAGTTTAAGCAGCAAATTTAAGTCTTTTTAAGACTAAAATCAAATTTTAAAAGCACAAATTCAAAAAAAAACTGCCAAAATGCACGGAATATACAAAAAAAAATTAAAAAATGCAACTTTAAGATGTTTTTATTCGTCTATATTTAAAAGCAATAGCCATGAAAAACCTTAAAATTAGCCAAAAAATAACGTCCCGAGATTCCGATTCTGTGGATAAATATTTAAAGGAAATTGCAAAAATAGAACTTATTTGCTCTGAAAAAGAGGTTGAATTAGCTCAAAAAATAAAAAAAGGAGATGATAAAGCCCTTGAAGAATTAGTAAGCTCTAATTTAAGATTTGTTATTTCTGTTGCAAAACAATACCAAAACCAAGGTCTTAGTTTATCTGATTTAATTAGTGAAGGTAACATTGGATTAATAAAAGCGGCAAAAAGATTTGACTCAACAAAAGGTTTTAAATTTATTTCGTATGCTGTTTGGTGGATACGTCAAACAATTTTACAAGCACTTGCCGAAAATTCACGCATTGTAAGGCTTCCGGTAAATAAAGTTGGAGCAGTTAATAAAATGAATAAAGTTTTTACTCAACTAACCCAAGTTTACGAACGAGAACCCACTCCCGACGAGCTTGCAAGCGAATTATGTGTTGACACAGATTATGTGAAAGAATTAATCTGTTTTAGTGAAAGAACATCTTATCTTGATGCACCTGTTTCTAATAATGATGAATCGCTAACTTTGTTAGATTTTATATCTTCAAAAACTGATATACCATTAGATCTTTTTGAGGATAATCTTAATACTCAAATAGATGGATTGCTTAGTTCATTGCCAGATAGAGAAACACAAATAATTAAAATGTATTTTGGCATTGATCTTCCTCATAAATATACATTAGATGAAATTGCAAATAAATTGGGCTTAACCAGAGAAAGAATTAGACAAATTAAAACAAAAGCAATGAAAAAATTAAAAACAGTTGCTTTAAGATAAATAAGAACTTAATTTTTGAATAAAACGAATATTTACATATATTCGTTTTTTTTTTTGCGAAAAATTCAAATTATAATTTGTTTAAAATTTGTTTTTTTAGAAAAAAATTGTAAATTCGCTAAGTAATAATTATTTTATATTCAAAAAATATAAATATCTTTTTCCCAGCAATCATTTATCTTGCTTGTATTCTATTTACATGAATATTCTTTATTACTTATAATAAATAAACAAAAAAAGACATGAGAAAATTTTTTTCCCTTATACTAATAATTATATTAGGATATTTTACCAGTTATATATTTGTTGGAAAATCAAAAGGTTATGAACTTGTCCCTAAAGACATAAATATAGAAGATATATCTAAAAATATAGAAAAATATTTTGAAAACCTCGGAAAAACAAAGGTATCCGAACAAGACAGTTTGTATGCCATTGAAAATTTTGATGCAGCAATGGAATTTTATAATACAGGAGACTATGAACAAGCTACTTGGAATTTTGAATACGCATTTGAAATAAATCCATATTTTTACGAAGCAGAATATTATCTTGCAAAATCTTATCTTAAAAATGAGCAATTCTACGATGCCTATTACGAATTTGACCAGCTTTTGTACAATTCTCCAGATTATGATTCAGCGTATTTATATCTTGCTCAAACAAATTTTTATATTAATGACTTTTATGCTGCAGCCAATTCAATAGACACATATTTACAAATATTTCCAAATTCAAAACAAGGTTTATTTTGGAGAGCTAATATAAACTATTATAGTGGATATCCAAAGTTAGCTATCAGTTATTTACAAGAACTTATTAAACTTTATCCTGATTATGCGCCTGCTTATTCTTTACTGAGTGTGTTTTATATAAACGAACAAGAAAGTCAAAATGCCATAAGTACATTGCGAATAGCATATCAAATGTCTCCTCAAAATTTTGACATAGTGTATAACTTAGCTTCAATTTATTTCACAACAAATAACATCGACTCAGCTTTATTTTTAGTAGAAGAAGCAAACAATATTAATTCTAAAGATGACAGACTATATAATTTATTAGCTTTAGTGTATCTTGAAAAAGAAAAATACACCGAAGCATTAGAAGCTATTAACAAAGCCATAGATTTTGAATATTTGTATAGTTATATTGCAACTCGAGCAAAAATTTATTTTAATCAAGGAGATTATAAAAACGCAAAAACCGATTTTATGGATTGTTATGAAGGCACCTATGATGTTAAATATTTAATTTCAATTGCCGAAACATTCGAAAAAATAGGAGATAATAAAGAAGCAATCGAATATTATTCTTCATATTTAGACCTTGTTTCTTATGACGACACCAATAGAACTTACGTTGTTGAAAGAATACAATCCATAGAAGATGCAGAGTAACCAACAGTAAAACAGCCATTTAAAGGAAGATTTTAGTGCTCAACATAAATTGTTGATAATTAATATTGAAATATTCAAACTTTTTTTTGGCTATTTATAAGAATAAAGTTATAATTGCACCGCAAAACATACCGTAAAAGAGCTTTCTATAGATAAAATCCGTTTTAAAATGACAAGCTCAAAATTTACCGTAACAAAAGTATAATTCCATATTTTATATAATACTTAACAAATTTTTATTTTATGTATGATATTTTAGAACTAAACAACAAACCTGTTGTTGAATTACGAGAGATAGCAAAACAAATGAGCATTCAAAAAGTTACCTCATACAAAAAAGAAGATCTAATATACAAAATTTTAGATCAACAAGCTATTATTTCAAGTTCAAAACCGAACACTTTAAACCCTTCCGGAAACAAACCAGAAAAAGAAACAACAAAAATTTTTGAAAAAAAACCACTAAAAAAACCACTTGAAAAAGCTCTTGAAAACACCCCTGACTTATCGAAAAATATTGAAACAAAAAAAGAACCACCAAAAACCGAAGTTAAACCGGAAGTGAAGACTAAAATTATACCAGAACAAAATAAAAAACCAATTAGTAGAGAACCAAATCCAATGATTAAATCCGAAGTAAAAACGGAAATTATAGACAGACCCGAAAAGCCTTACATAAAACCTAACCACCATAGAAACGATAATAAAAATAATAACTTCAATAAAGAAAATATTAGACCCAAAAGAGTATTTGATGATATAGGGTTAATATCTAACTGGGGAGTATTAGAAGTAATGCCGGAGGGATATGGTTTTTTGAGATCATCTGATTATAATTACTTTAATTCTCCCGATGACATCTATGTTTCTCAATCTCAAATAAAACTATTTGGTTTAAAAACAGGCGACGTTGTTTACGGAGCTATTAGACCACCCAAAGATCAGGAAAAATATTTTCCGCTAATAAAAGTGTTTAAAATTAGCGGACGTGACCATGAATTTATCAGAGACAGGGTACCTTTTGATTTTTTAACTCCACTTTTCCCGGACGAAAAATTTAACCTTACTGGAAATGGTCATAATAATCCATCAATGCGATTAATGGACATGTTTGCACCTATAGGAAAAGGGCAACGCGGACTTATTGTTGCTCAGCCCAAAACAGGAAAAACTGTGCTCCTAAAAGAAATAGCAAATGCAATTTCAGATAATCACCCCGAAGCATATTTAATAGTATTATTAATTGACGAACGTCCCGAAGAGGTAACCGATATGGCACGAAACGTGCGAGCAGAAGTTGTTTCATCTACATTTGACGAAACTGCCGACAAACATGTTAAAGTTGCCGAAATGGTGCTCGAAAAAGCAAAAAGATTAGTAGAATGCGGACACGATGTAGTTATTCTTTTAGATTCGATCACTCGTTTAGCTCGAGCATACAATACAGTATCGCCTGCATCAGGAAAAGTATTATCAGGAGGAGTTGAAGCAAACGCTTTACACAAACCAAAACACTTTTTTGGAGCAGCAAGAAACATTGAAAACGGTGGTTCACTTACAGTAATAGCAACAGCATTAATTGATACAGGTTCAAAAATGGACGAAGTAATTTTTGAAGAATTTAAAGGAACCGGAAATATGGAACTTCAATTAGATAGAAAACTATCTAATAGAAGAATTTTTCCATCTATAGATATAAATTCATCAGGCACTCGCCGCGAAGATTTATTATTAGACAAAGAAATGTTAAGTAAAATTTGGGTGTTAAGAAAACACGTTATCGGAGATATGAACAGCATGGAGGCAATGAGTTTTATGATTGATAAGTTAAACAAGACAAAAGATAACAGAGAATTTTTATACACCATGAATAGTTCTAATTTGTAACCAACTGAAAAACAAAACATTAAAAATTATTGAATTGCAGAACAAAACAAATAAATAAAAAAGTTGCAAAAAATTTGATTTTTAGAAAACATTTTATTTATTTTGCAATCCGATTTCAAAAAATCAACAATAGATTAAACGAAAGAACAATGTCAAGAGTTTGTCAAATAACAGGAAAAAGCGTAATGTCGGGTAACAACGTGTCCCACTCACACAAAAAAACACGCAGAAAATGGTATCCGAACCTTTTAAACAAAAAGTTTTATCTTGAACAAGAAAATCGCTGGATTACACTCAAGATTTCAGCTAATGGTTTAAGATTAATAAATAAAATTGGTTTAGAAAACGCTCTAAGCCGTGCAGTAAAAAACGGACACTTGTCTAAGTATTAGAAATATTAAAATTCCAAGAAAATGGCAAAGAAAAAAGGAGATAGAATTCAGGTAATATTAGAATGTACCGAACAAAAACAATCAGGTGTTCCTGGTATGTCGAGATACAGCACATACAAAAACAGAAAAAACACTACGGATAGAATTGAAATTAAAAAGTATAATCCATACTTGAAAAAGCATACTATTCACAAAGAAATTAAGTAATAGAAAAAAATTTTAGTTATGGCAAAGAAAGTTGTTGCAACATTGCAAAAAAAAGGTGCTAAAGGTGTAACCAAAGTTATTAAAATGGTTAAGTCGCCAAAAACCGGAGCTTACATTTTTAAGGAAAAACTTGTCAGCACTGAAAAAGCAAAAGAAGAACTTAAAAATCTTAAATAAAAATTTTTATATATGATTTTTGTTTACTGAAATTACAATTCAGCCGTGTTGAATTGTAATTTTTTTTTGTTAAAAAAACATAATCTGTTTTTTAATAGAACGAATGTACGTGTTTATTTTTCATTTTTAAATTATCTTTGCTTGATATTTTTTTCAAGTTAGACTGTCAATAAAATATAAATTATGATTAACAGACGAATAATAAGAACAAAAGTACTACAATCATTGTTCTCTTATAATTCACAAGCCATTGATACTATTGATGAGCTAGATAAAGATTTGAAATTTACGTTTAGCAGAATTTACGATTTATATTTCTTTTTGCTGCTCTTTTTAATCGAATTAAATGAATATGCCACAGAAAGAATGGAAAAAGCAAAAAATAAATTTTTGCCTTCCGAAGAAGATTTATCTCCAAGCACCAAATTTATTAAAAATAAAATTATTGTTCAACTTAAAGAAAATAAACATTTACAAACTTATCTTAACCAACGAAATTTTACTTGGAAAAAAGATAACGATATTTTAAAAGATATTTATGACATTTTTATTGAAACTGATGAATACAAAAATTACATCATTTCTGACGATAACTCGTACGCTGCCGATAAAAATATACTTTTATTTTTGATTCAAACAATTATGTACAACTCGCCGAGCCTTTATTCTGCGCTGGAAGAAGAAAGTATATATTGGATAGATAATGTTGACACAGTTTTATTAGCAATAGTTATTACTTTAGAACGGTACTCTATTGGCGATGATATGGGCAAAAAATTACTGAAAAAATTTAAAAATAAAGATGACGAAGATTTTGCTTACAAACTTTTACACTTGCCTGTTTTAAAAAATGATGTTTATACCGAAATTATAAAAAATAATGTAATTAATTGGGATTTTGAACGGATTTCAAGAATAGATAAAATAATTTTGACAATGGCGATTTGTGAACTTATTGATTTTCCTGAAATTCCTATTAAGGTTTCGTTAAACGAATATATTGAATTATCAAAAGTTTACGGCATTCCTAAAAAAAGCCCTAACTTTGTTAATGGATTATTAGACAAAATTGTTGGAGATTTAAATGCCAAAAAAATTATTGCTAAAAAGGGCAGAGGATTAAAAGAGAAATAAGATATTACTTTTTTTAATTACATATAATTAATCTATTTAAATTTTCTTTTGTTATGAAAAAATACATGGTTTTATTTTTAGTTTTGTTATCATTTTCTTGTAAACAAACAAGTAATGAAACAGATATTGTTAACGACCAGAGTGAATTAACCAAAATTGAATTTAAAAATTCTACTTTTGATTTTGGAACAATAGTTCAAGGAGAAACAGTTACTCACATTTATTATTTTAATAATACAGGAACAAAACCATTAGTAATTAATGGCGTTAGATCATCGTGTGGTTGTACAGTTCCGGCTTATTCAAAAGAGCCTTTAAATCCCGGCGAAGAAGGTTATATTAAAGTTACTTTTAATTCTTCGGGCAAACAAGGAAGTCAAAATAAGGTTGTTACCGTTTCCACAAATACAGATCCGGAAAACACAGAACTTTTTATTAAAGGAGATGTTACAATACCTTAACTTGATTATTAGAGTTTGAATTATTAATAATTTTTAAAAATTATGTTTTGTTAGTATTTTATTTTAAACTTGCAGAACATTTATTAATTAACAATTTAAAGAAAACAAATAAAATATTTACAATGAACACTTTACTTTTTTTACTTTTAGATGGACCCGTAGCAGGTGGAGACGCAGTAGCCGGAAAAACAGGCGGAATGCAAATTTGGATAATGTTGGGACTAATGATAGTTGTATTTTACTTTTTCATGATACGTCCACAAAATAAACGACAAAAAGAACTTAAAAACTTTAGAGATTCTCTAAAAGAAGGTGATAAAGTAGTAACTACCGGAGGTATTCATGGAAAAGTTGCTCAAATAAAAGATAACGCTATTCTTGTTGAAGTTGATAACAATGTTAGAATTAAATTTGATAAAGCTGCTATATTAAACGCTTCGGCTGATAATACTCAGCAACAACCGGTTTCATCAAAATAATTTGATAATAATTAGGGCTGTTTTTAAGTCTTAACTTCTAAGCTTTATTTTACTACAATAAAAACGCATTAATAATTATAGATTTTTAATGCGTTTTTTTGTCTTTATTTTATTTTGATTCTCGAAAAACTAATAAATTTTTGTTTGTTACAAAAAAGATTCATGCTTCTTTATAAAATTAATAATAAAAATCTGTTATAAAGATAAAAAACGATATATTGCTGAATATTACACAACTAAAACTTTTTTCTAAATTTAATAAAATAATCTATTTATCAGTATGTTTTTTTAATAGCTATTCACTCGTCCACTTTCGGTAAATAATTTTTTTAGTTCATCATTAAATAAATCTTGTTTTAATAAATCCTCTAATGGGATGTGCATTCTGTATCTCCAGTAATGACGCGGATTAGCCGGTATATTTATTCGCTCGTCTTGAGCATTCCAATGTCGCAAATTTTCATCAATGCCTAATAAATCTTGTAAAGGAAAAACAACCCACATACTTGGACTATAAATATGCTGAATAATAATATCTTTCACTAACCAAGGTTCACAATAAAAAGGCGATCCACCTTGTTTTCCTAATATCTGATTGTAAAATCGTTGTGAACGGCTTGGATCTTCTTCCCACCAACCTCTTATTGTTGAAGTGTCGTGCGATGAAGGTGTTGCAACCGACATGTAAGGGTAATTATTTGGGTGTTCAAACTCAATTTTTTCGTCTTTAGGCATTCTTTGAATTTCAAGACTAAGAATATTCAAATCGTTCATAACTTGGGGTACACTTTTAGGAATCATTCCAAGGTCTTCGCCACAAATAAGCATATCTGTTGCATCTTTAATTGCCGGAAGCTTAATGTAGGCTTGCTGTTTCCAATATTCTTCATTTCTGTGAAAGTAATAATGGTTGTATAATTCCATTATTTTTTGCTGAACGTTGTGCCCTAATTCTCTAAAAGAATATGTTTTATACAATGAATGACGCGGAATATAAGTTTCTTGATCTAAGTGAGGATATTTTAGGAATATAACTTCGGATAATAATTTATATAATCCATTCATAATTTGTTGTTTCTTTTGCCTATCTTCGGAGCTGTCGGCTTCAGAAATTCCAATAAATGCTTCAACTTTTTTCTGATCATCGTACTCAGGTTTTATATAAAATTTGCCATATTCGTATTCAACCAAAAAATTATTTTTCACATATTCAGCATGATTTCCAAATATTTCAGGAAGCATATAATCGCGAATAAATGGAGTACAGAATCTATAAAAGTCAAAATCAATTCCTTTTTCGTCAAATTCGTTCCTATAAATTGGTATAGATGGATTAAAATATCCCATTAAACCTTGAACTTGATTTTCGGGAATTTCCCAAATACGAAAGAACCCTAGAATATGGTCAATTCTGAATGCATCAAAATAGTCGGCCATCTTTTTCATTCTATTTTGCCACCACAAATAATTATCTTTAGCCATTTCTTCCCAGTTATATGTAGGGAATCGCCAATTTTGTCCCAGTTCCGAAAAGTCATCTGGTGGTGCACCGGCTTGTGCATTCATATTGTATAATTCCGGCGAAATCCAAGCATCTACGCTATGTTTAAAAATCCCGATAGGAATATCTCCTTTAAGTACAACTTTATTTTTACGAGCGTATTCAGCAGCTTCAAGTAATTGATTATGAAGATGATATTGAATAAAATAGTGTACCGCAATATCATCGTAATGACTTGCACTGCTGCTTGTTAGTTCTTCAATTATATTATTTTCAACTTTGCTAAATCGTCCCCACTGGTTAAAATCAGGAGTTCCAAATAAATCTCTAAGGTATGAAAATGCGGCATAAGGTTCAAGCCAATGTTTGTTTTCTTTAAAAAACTTCAAAAAATTTTCATCTTTATAAAAGTCGTTTTTTTGTTCATCAAAAATCAGTTTATAAAAACGAGATTTTATTTTCATTACAGCTTCATAATCAACTTTTTCTTTTTGACTAAGAATAGCTTTTTGTTCTTCAATTATTTCTTGAGTAATTTTAGTTGATAAGTTACCAATTGCATTTAAATTAAGATAGATTGGGTGTAGAGCAAAAACCGAAATAGCTGCATAAGGATAAGAATCAACCCATGTATGAGTAGCAACAGTATCGTTTATTGGCAAAATTTGTATAAGTTTTATTCCTGTGCGTTTTGCCCAATCAACTAAAAGTTTTAAGTCTAAAAATTCACCTACTCCATGTCCTTTTTTGCTTCTGAGAGAAAAAACAGGAATGGCAACACCTGTACCTTTCCAGTATTTTTGCTGAAAACTAAATGCTTCGTCGCTTCTAATTATTATATTGCTTTTTTGAGATTTATTTGTTTCTAAAATACGATCAACATTTTCTTCGGTAATAATTTCTTTTGTCTTTGTATCAACAATACAATATCTATAAATAATTGGGTGTTTTATTGTTTTTACTGTTATTTGACAACTCCATTGCGGATATTTATTTTCATTTAATAAAATTGGTTTAGATTTATCCCAGTTTGATAGTTCTTTAATGTTCCCAAGTATTGCAACCGAATGATTTTTATTAATTCTTATATTAGCAAGGTTAAAAACAATATTGTAAGCGTCTTCATTATTTTTTTTTGCCGGAACTTTTCTTTTGCTTGTTCTTTGAAAAAGAACTTTAGAAAAAGCTGAATAATAAAAAACATTATGGGGTTCGTAATAACTTCGCCAACTATCTATTAAAAAAATATTTTTAGAAGCAAAATTTTCAAAATCAATAACCCTGTTTTCTCCCCATTCAAAATATCTATTTCCTGTATCTAAATCTTCTATTATGTATTTGTAACTAAAGCTTGATAATTTTGTGCTTTCCGGTATATTTATATAACAATCCCACTCTCCTATTTCTCCATTTACCGGAAACATTTCTACAGCAAAATCTGCATCATTATTACCAAGTTCAGATATATTTCCCGAGATTTTAATAACCTCTCTGAATTTTGTTTTGTACTTTAATTGAAATTTTATTTGCATTTTATGTCTTCTCGTTTTTTTATATTGTTAATAATTATGTTTAATAAATTTATTGGTTAAATATTTAACTTAAAATTTATATATTAAAATTAAATAGATGTTAAGCTCTGATTATTAGAATAATAAATAAAAAATATTTGCACAAAATTAATTATTAATATTAAAAAAAAGTTAACATAATAAAAACAAAAATTATGCAAACGTTTTCAATTTGGCTTTTTTTCTTTAATAATGTTTTTTACTTTCACCAAAAAATTACTTTTTAAATATTTTTTTGTAAAATTATTAGACCGAATACAAAAAAGTTGCGAAAAAAATGACATAAAACAACAACACAATACAACAATAAGCATCGTTTTTATACTACAAGTAAACTGTTTCTGTAAAATTTAAAAAATTAAAATAAATGAAAAAAATAAACCTATCGGCTAATTTTGCTGTTTCAAGCATAATTCACGGACATTGGCGATTAAATGAATGGAATTTTAGAAAAAAAGATCTTCTTAATTTCATCGAAGAAGTAATTGATTTAGGAATAACAACTTTTGATCATGCCGATATATATGGAGATTATACTTGCGAAAATATTTTTGCCGAAGCATTAAAAATAAAGCGGTATATAAGAAGCAAAATGCAAATAATTAGCAAATGTGGCATAAAATTATTGTCTGATAAATTTCCTGAACATAAAATAAAATACTACGATTATTCTTACGAACATATTATTTCATCGGTAGATAATTCTATTAAAAATTTTGGCGGATATTTAGATCTTTTGCTCCTTCACCGACCTTCGCCCTTTTTAAACCCTCAAGAAATTGCACTGGCATTTAATGATTTACACAAAAGCGGAAAAGTATTAAATTTTGGAGTTTCTAATTTTTTGCCACACCAATTTGAACTTTTAAATTCCTGTTTGAACAATAAATTAGTAACCAATCAAATAGAAATATCTCCTTTACATATTGAACATTTTGAGAATGGAAATATTGAATATTTACAGAAACAAAAAATAAAACCGCTTGCTTGGTCGCCTTTTGCCGGTGGTAGAATTTTTAATCCTAAATCGGCTTCTGAAACAAAAGTTTACACTGCTTTATGGCAAGTTGCCGAAGAATTGAATGTTAATTCTATTAGTAATGTTGCACTAAGTTGGCTTTTAAAGCATCCGGCAGGTATTATTCCAATAATTGGCAGTGGTAAAATTGTTCGCATAAAAAGTTCAATTGAAGCTCTAAAAATTGAAATGACTTTAGAGCAGTGGTTTAAAATTTATACGGCAATTTTAGGCAAAGAAGTTTTATAAAAACAAAGTGCATATTTTTTATTGTTTGTTAAAATATGCACATTTTTTTTACAACTTAAACTTCTTTGTATCTAATTTCAATCTCTTTTTTAAACTCTTCAAATTTATCTAACTGACAATTTTTAGAATAAATACCTGCAAAGTCCAACATTGAATTATGGTAATATAGTTGAGCAAAAAAAGCTTCAAACATGTGGAATTTAGTATTGTTTTTTATGCTTTTCATTATTTTACAAAATTCATCAAATGAAACCAAACCTGGAATTTTAATAAAATATCTTGATTTTACGGTGTTGTCTTGATAAATATCTGTGTAAATTTGTTTGTATTCAATATACTTTTTGTAAAATGCAATTGTATTAAAATCATCAATATTTTTATTTTTCACAAATTCAACTCCTTTGTTGTTTAATGTCTCAACAACTTTATCTATATGGCTTGCATCTGATGCTTTAAAACGCACCATAAGAGTTGGTTTGTTCTCAAAAGTTATTTGTCCGGGTCCTAAATGAATATCACATTTTAAATCTCTCGAAAGTATTAGCGATTCTCTAATTACGATATCTTGAAAACATGCTGGACTTTTTTTAACTATCAAAAAAAGATGAAAATCAGACGATTTTTTTTGATCATGCAAAAAATTACCTCGTGAATAATACCCTTTTGCCTGACCTGAATTCAGAATTAAATATTTGAAGTCCTTGTCTAATTCTAATCTACTTAACTCGTAATTGCGAGTTATGCATGTAAGTCCACTTAAAGCTATTTTATCCATTTTCAGAG
>JAFGXO010000139.1 GCA_016936595.1 Bacteroidales bacterium
TAATTTGTATATTTATATTGTTGTTTGGTCTGTTTTTGTTTTTTAGTAAAATATTTGAAATTATTGATGTTATCTGTTTTTTTAAAGTAAATATGAAAAATAATTGTACTATGAAGAATTTATACTTGTTAGCTTTTTTGTTGTTTTTTTTATCGTTTCCGTTATTCTCACAAAATGAAATTGACACTAATTATGTTGATATTTTTGATTTGTCATTTGAAGAATTACTTGATTTACAAGTAGATATAGTTTCAAAACAGGAGATTTCATTAAAAGATGCACCAGCGATATTATCTGTAATTACTCAAAATGATATTTTAAATTCCGGTGCTCGCGATTTAATTGATGTGCTTAATTTAGTGCCCGGATTTGCTTTTAATATTGACGTTCAGTCTGTTAAAGGAGTAACATTTAGAGGTAATTGGGCAAATGAAGGAAAGGTGCTTTTAATGATTGATGGTCAGGAAATTAACGAAGACCAATATTCTACTTTGCAATTTGGGAATCATTTTTCGGTGGATCAAATAAAAAAAATAGAGATTATACGTGGTCCGGGGTCTTCAACTTATGGAGGATACGCCGAATTAAGTGTTATCAATATTATTACAAAAACTGCTGATGATATTTCAGGAATAAATTTGAGCACAAGTTACGGACAGCTTAAAAATAATTACGGGCACAGAAATTTCAACTTAAGCTCGGCAAAAAAAATAAACGATTTTTCGTTTTCTTTACATGCTTTTTATAGTCAGGCAAATAGCTCAGATACTGATTATACAGATTTTTGGAATAACACCTATGATTTAACAAAAAATAATGCTGCAAAACAAGATGTAATTAGTTCTAATTTGCATTTAAATTATAAAAATTTATCAGCAAAATTAATTTATGATAATTATATGCTTAACTCGGTGGATATGTTTGATGAATTAGTTACGCCTCCACAACAAGTTGATTTTAAGTCGGTTTTATCTGAATTAAAATACGAAGTAACTATAAAGGATAAATTTAAAATTGTACCCAAGCTTAATTTTAAATCTCAAAAATCGTGGTATTCGTTAGATGATTATGTATATACAGATAGAACAACTAATAAACTTTTAACAACTATATTGGCATCTTATGATATAACTAATAACATAAATATGATTTTTGGTGTAGAGGGTGCATACTTAAATGCAGTTATTGCTGATACTACCCTTGAGGATAATTACACTATTGGTGATGGAAAACAATTTAGTTTTTATAATAATGCAGTGTATTCTCAGTTGTTAATTAAAAGTAACCTTGTAAATATCAGTATTGGTGGTAGATATGATAAACATCAACAGTACAACCCTGCTTTTTCGCCAAGAATTGGATTAACCAAAAGTTTTAATAAATTTTATATAAAGTTGTTGTATAATGGAGCGTTTAGAGCTCCTGCTATCGAAAATATTAATAATGCTCCATCTAATATTATTGTCCCTGAAAAATCCTATGTTGGTGAGGCTCAATTGGGTTATAATTTTAATAATTTCGGATTTGCTTTAAACTTTTTTGATATTAATATTCAAAATACAATTGTTTATTATTATGATGAAATAAATGATACAGAGGGTTATAAAAATGTTGGTAAAACCGGCTCTCGTGGTTTAGAGTTTGAGTTAAAATATAAAACTTTAAGTTGGGGGCAAATAATAACAAATTATTCTTTTTATAATTCTGTTGACAAAAATGATGTTACTGATTATAATTCTTTGTCAGAAGGGGCTTTGTTAGCAAATTCTCAACATAAAGTATCATTAATTTCAAATTTCAAATTATTTAATAATTTTGTTATTAGTCCTTCTTTAATATTTTTCAGTAAAAAAGATGCTTATACAGGCGTTGACGAAGACGATAATTTAATTTTATCCGAAATTGACCCTACTTATTTGTTTAATGTCAATTTGTTGTATAAAAATTTGTTTATTAAAGGTTTAAATATAAGTGTTTCTGCTCACGATATTTTAAATCAACGTTATTACTACTATCAACCTTATGATGGATACCATGCTCAATACCCGGGTAAAGGCAGAGAAGTGTCTGCGAAAATTTCTTATGCTATTGATTTTTAAATTTAATATTAACATCTTTATTTTTTTGTGCTTTTAAATTTATATTTTATAATTTTGTGAAAATTTTTTGAAATGAATTTACTTGGAAATATTTTATGGCTCATTTTTGGCGGTTTGGTTTCTGCAATTGGATATTTTGTGTCAAGTTTAGCATTAGCTTTAACAATTGTAGGAATACCTTTTGCCGTTCAAACTTTTAAAATCGGATTGTTTACTTTAAGTCCATTTGGTAATGATGTTATCCCCGAAAAAACTGCAAATCAGTCACTTGCTACAATAATGAATATTGTTTGGATACTTATTGGAGGTTTGTGGCTTGCAATTGTTCATGTTGTTTTTGGATTATTACTTTCAATATCAATTATTGGTATTCCTTTTGGGGTTCAACATTTTAAACTTGCCCAAATTTCTTTAGTTCCTTTTGGAAAAAGAATTATTAAAAAATAAAATAAAATGAGTCAATTTTTAATAATCGTAATTCTTATTTTTATCGGACAAACAGTAGGGGCTACTTTGGGTTTGATAGGAAAACCTCAACCAAAAGTTTTGTTGGGTTCATTAGCTTTTGCAGCAGCAATGATGATAAGTTTATCTCTTTTTGAACTTGTGCCGGCTGCTTTGGAGTTTACCTCTCGCCCTTTTGTAATGATAAGTTTTTTTGTTGGAGTGATAATAATGTTAGCTGTTGACAGGATTTTGCCACATATCAATCCTGAATTAATGAAAAAAGAAAAACCGTCGGTTAAGCGGAGCGTTGCTATGTTGGTTATTGGTATTGCATTGCATAATATCCCCGAAGGTTTAGCAATTGGTATTGGTTTTAAAGTTGCCCCAATTTCGGGTATTGTTATTGCAACTGGTATTGCCTTGCAAGATATTCCCGAAAATATTGCAACAATAATTCCTCTTTACGCACTTACCGGAAAACGTTTAAAGTCTTTTCTAATAATGTTCTCAACTGTACTATTTGAATTTGTAGGTTTTTTAATTGGATATTTTGCTTTAAAAGGTGTTCCCGAAGAGTTTCTTGGAATGGCTTTGGCTGCTGCTGCCGGTTTTATGACTTATATTTCTGTTGAAGAATTATTACCTGCATCTGATATGAAAAATAATCCTAAACCCGCAATAATTGGCTTTGTTACCGGTACTCTGGCTGTTTTGTTGTTATTATTTCTGGAGTAAATTATGACTAAAACAATTGATTTTAATGCTCTTGAAGAAAGACGTAAGCAAATAATTAAACAAAATAAAAATGGACTTGTAAAAGGAGTATTTTTTGGAGGAAGTGTTTTTTTTCTCGGTCTTATTTTATCTTTTATTGTTGGATTTATCGGAATTATTGTTTCTGTTATGGGCGTTTTTGTTTTTATTATTGTTTGGATACTTCAAGATTTGAAAATTAATAAAAAAATTAGAACTGAACTTTTTTCAGAGTTTATAAAATTTACTAATAAAAATTTCAAGTATGTAGTTGAAGATAAAGAACTTTTATTTGAATTTAAAAAAGCTGCTTTTGCTCCTTCTAACTCTAATATTTTTGTTGAAGATGTTTTTAAAATTAGTATTTTTGAAAAAGAAGTTGATTTTGGTAAAATAACTGCAAAACATTTACATCAAGATGGATATTTACATGATTTTATTGGAGTTTTTGGTTATATGAAAATAAATACAAATTACTCATTTACTGTAATTTACCCTCATCATGAGCGAAAAACAGCTTTAAGTATTCCTTTTTTGGAGAACAAAGGTGATAAATCCAAATTAAATCAGCAAGAAGTTGAAATTAACTCCAATTTTAACAAGGTTTTTTCTGTATGGTCAAATAATCACATCGAAGCTAAAAATATTTTGAATGAAAAGTTTACAGCTTTTTTGCTTAAAAAATCGGCCGAATTTTCAGTGTATATTTCTTTTAGAAATAATAAAATTTATGTAGGTATTGATGCCTTTCAGCCCTTTAATTTGAAAATAAATGAACAAATAACAAAAAAATCAGCCGAAGATTTTTTTGCTGATTTTAATAAAATAAAAGCATTATTTTTTGAATTATATGATGTTCTTTATAAATAGTGTTTAGGTTTAAAATTTTATCAAACTGATATTTGAAAATATTAGTATTTTTCCGCAATATTGTTTAATGTTATTGTGTAATTAACTGAATTTTAAGCGATTAATGTAGTAAAACATTTCGCAAACAATTACCGATACATTGTAATAGGCTTTTTTTTAAGGTGGGTGATTGTAACACTTTAAAAATAAAACGCTTACAATTTTTTTGTGATTTATTTTAGTACGCTATTGTATTTTTTACTAAAAAACAAGCACTTTTTTTGTTTTAAAGTGCTTGTTTTTTAAAAATTATCGTATTTTCTTTTTATTCCCTTTAGAATCGTAAAAAACTTCTTGCCCCCAACCTAAATCAATGTAACATTTAACACAATTTTTAGGAAAAATCATTTGACAGGCTTCCAATCTGCCACCTTTAGAACCAATTTGAGTGCTTTTTAACCTTGTTAAATCTGCAATATACCAAAAATCGGTTGTTGAAATAAATACTTGATGCGGTTTTTTAAAAGGGATAACTTCTACATAAGAACTAAAATCTTCATAATTAAGCGTAAGTAACATGCTTTTAATAAAATCTTTTTGATTAGAAGGCATTGGAATTTCTACTCTTAACCAACCTTCATTTTTGCCTATTTTAGTGTAAACATATTCGTAAGTATCTGTAAATAAATATGCTTGATATTTTATTATGCTGTCTTTTGTTACAACTAAATTTTTTGCATTGCCTTCAAATACTGTGTCAATATCATTGCATTCATTTAATAAGTAGCAGTTAATGCCATCATCAAAAAAATATAAATCAACCGTGTTTATCAAATATGAGCCGGCATTAATTGTTAATGTTTGTTTAAAGTTTCTTTGAGCAAAACTGCTAAAAGAAAACAATAAAAGTAGTACAAGAATTGAAAAGAAATTTATTTTTTTCATGTTTTTTGATTTAAAATTATCTTTTTTTTTTCAAATTTAGTTAAACTAAACAATTTTTCAAAAAGATTTATTATTTTTTTTTTTAGAAACAAAAATTTATTTAAATTTCGCAAACAAAAATAATTAAAATGAAAGAGTTTACCGAAGAATTTAAAACAAAGTTATATCAAACAATTCAAGAAATTGAAAATAATTCTCTTGTTGAAGTAGTAACAATAATACGTCAGCAAAGCCAGAAATATACAGATGTTGCTCTTAAAGTAGCGGCTGTTTTTACTGTAATTTTATTTTCTGTTTTAATTTTTATCCCTTTTGATATTAGTACTTCTGTATTGCACTTGCTGCCTATACTGTCTTTTATGGCAGTTTTTTATGTTGTAATGTCGATCCCGATGCTCTTAAGATTGTTTATTTCTCAAAAACGAATTGATAAAAGTGTTGAAATAATGGGGCGTGCTATTTTTCAAAAAGGTGGCATTAGATTTACTGAACAACGAATAGGCATTTTGATTTTTATTTCATATTTTGAAAAAAAAGTTTTTATTGTTGCCGATAGAGGTGTTCATTTAGCCGTTCCTAAAGAAGATTTAGATAATTTAGAGAACCGCTTTAATAATATTTTTGAAAACAAATCCGTAGCCGATGAATTTTTGAAAGAACTTTCTTCTTGTAAAGATGTTTTTTCGCAATATATTCCTCCGGTTGAAAACGATATAAATGAACTGCCCGACAATTTGGTTGTTGATTTGTAAAAAAATAAATTTTGAATAAACTATAGCTGTAAATTTTTTAATAAAATAAAGATGAAACTAAAAAGTAAAGATATAATATTTTTTTCTATTGTAATTTTAATTGGAATTTTTTTATTAGTTCTTCCAGAAGTAGCAATGGCTCGTCCGGGTGGAGGGCATTCATATTCAGGAGGCGGTTCATCAGGCGGCGGCGGTGGCGGTGATTTAATTGGAATTATTATATATTTGATTATCTATTTGTTACCTCCGTATATTTCTATTCCTCTTATTATCATTCTTATCATAGGATATAATATTTATCAAAAGAAAAATAAAAATTCCGGAAATCAAATTGTGTCAAAACCAACTTATGCTGTTCAAGCTCAATCTGTTGCAAATATAGCACAGCAAACTCACGGGCTTAAAAATGTTGATGCAAATTTTTCGCGTATATTGTTTCTTGATTTTGTTTCTTCTGTTTTTATTAAATTTCAGGCTTATAAATATTCCCCCAAAGATTTAAAAACTATTCACCCATTTTTTGATCAATCAATAATTAATACTTTTGCTTCAAAACCTTCTGATTTAAGAATTAATGAAATTGTTGTTGGCGGAATTAATATTTTGCAAATTTTGCAAACAGGCAGTGCAATTCAAATAACTGTTGAAATAAATGCAAATTACACTCAAACAACCGGCGGAAAATCAACTCGTTATATTGTTACCGAAAAATGGTTATTAGAAAGAAAAGCCGGTGTGCTGTCGCCAACACCTGACAAAATGCATAAATTATCTTGTCCGGCATGTGGTGCTCCTGCTAATTTTAACGATGCGGGTAATTGTGCTCATTGTGGTACATTAATCACTCCCGGAAATATGCAATGGTTTGTTAGAAATAGAGCTATTGTTTATTCTGATACTATTAAAACAAATTCTTTAACTTCTTACGCTCCCGAAGTGGGAACAAATTATCCTACTGTTTACAGTCCTACGGTACAATCTGAAAATCACCAATTTGCAGCTAGACATAATACTGATTGGGATAGTTATTGGTCGGTTTTTTATCATAATATTGCTGCCAAATATTTTACTGATATTTATGATAATTGGTCAATGCTGACATGGAATAATGTTAGACACTTGTTAACCGACAGACTTTGGGAATCGTACAATTTTTGGATTGATGAGTATAAACGTCATGGATACAGAAATGTGCTCGAAGATACTCAGATTTTAAAAATGCATCTTGCAAAAATTGAAACAGATAAATTCTATGAGGCAATTACTGTTAGAATATTTGCTTCAACTAAAGATTATGTTGTTAATAAAGAAGGAAAAGTTATTGGCGGAACTAATAAAGCAGCTCGAGTTTTTAGTGAATATTGGACTTTTATTAGAAGATCGGGAGTTGAAAATGATCAATATGATATGAAATCTTGTCCTAATTGTGGAGCACCATTAGATAAAATGGGGCAAAATGGCGTTTGTGAATATTGTGGGGCAAAAGTTTCAACAGGTGAATTTTCATGGGTTTTGGCTGTTATTACTCAAGACGAAGAATACAAAGGGTAATTTGCAATCAACAATTATTTTAAAGTTTGTTTTAAAAATTCGGCTATGTCGTAAATTGGTAGAATTTGGTCAACGGCACCAATATTTATTGCAACTTTTGGCATACCAAAAACAATACAGGTTGCTTCGTCTTGTGCAATAGTGAATGCTCCGTTTTGTTTCATGTTTTTTAAACCTTTTGCTCCGTCAGAGCCCATACCTGTTAATAAAATTCCTATTGCATTTTTTTGATAGGTATTTGTTACAGAATTAAAAAGAACGTCAACAGAGGGCTTGTGTCTGTTAACTGGTAGAGTGTCGTCTAAACGAATATAAAATTTGTCGGCTGTTTTTTTAACTACTAAGTGCCTGTCTCCTTTTGCTACATAAACATTTCCGGGTAAAATGATGTCGTTTGTTTCGGCTTCTTTAACATTTGCTTGGGAATGATTATTTAGCCTTTCTGAAAAAGACTTTGTAAAGCCAGCCGGCATGTGCTGAGTAATAACAATTGGTGGGAAATCTTTTGGAATATTTTCAATAATTCTTTTAATTGCCTCAGTTCCACCGGTTGAAGCCCCAATTGCTATAATAAATTCATTTTTGTTGATTGATAAATTCGGGAATTTATATTTTTTTATAAATGTATCTACTTCAACTTTGGACGTTTTTTCCCCTTTTACATTTGCTAAAGCTGATGTTTGAATTGCACCTAATAACCTTGTTTTGTATTTTTCTAATTCTTGATTTGTGGCAAATTTTGGTTTTTCAATTATCTCAACAGCTCCGTATTCAAGTGCTTTTAAAGCATTATAACTTCCTTCTTCAACAAATGAAGAAAAAATAATAACCGGAATAGGTTGTTGTAGCATTAGTTTTTTTAAAAACGTTAATCCGTTCATTTTAGGCATTTGAATATCTAAAAGAATTACGTCGGGATTAAGTTTTTGAATTTTTGTTGTGGCATCAAAAGGATCATAAGATGTTCCAACCACCTCAACAAATAAAGAGTTTTTTAACAGCAAACTAATAGCTTGCCTAATTAATGCAGAGTCGTCAACAATAAGAACTTTTATTTTATTCCTTGTCGTCATTTTGTAATTTATTGTCAGTTAGAGTTTTAAAATCTTCTGTAGATTGTTTAATCACATCAGCTTCAACCGAGTTTAGAATTTTGTCGATGTTTAGAATTATTGAAATTTCGGTGTCTAATTTTACGATGCCGTTTATAAATTCAATATTATAACGGCTTCCAATTTCCGGAAAATCGTTAATGTCAAGTTCGGATAAGTCTTTTACATCAACTATTTTGTCAACAATAATTCCTAAATTTTGAAGCTTGTCGTTGCTTAAATATTTGGTTACAATAATATATTTTGCTGCATCTTTGGGAGCTTCCTTAAGTTTAAATTTTAGTCTTAAATCAATTACCGCTAAAATATCACCTCTAAAAATTGTAACACCTTTCAAAAAATCGGGAGTTTCGGGAACTGGAGTTAAAGGGATCATTTCCATTGTTTCAACAATGCTTTTTACGTTGATAGCAAAAAGTTCTCCGAATAATTTAAAAAATAAGTATGTTGATTTGTTAAGCATGATTTATAAATTTTTATAATGTTGTTGATTTTATTTTTTTGATTTTATTCGTTTAAGTAGTTTATATGAGTCAATAATATAAGCAATAGATCCGTTTCCAAGGATACTTGCTCCTATAAAAAAATCCAGCTCGTTAAAAATGCTACCCATATTTTTAATAACTGCTTGATATTCGCCAAAAATATCACTAAAAATTAGCCCAACTTTTTGTCTTCCTTGATTTACAATTACTAAGTTTTCTTCGTCTTTCCTCGCTCCTTTTATTTTGAATAACTCTTTAATATTAATGTAAGGTATAAGTTCTCCGTCAATAATAATTCTTGTTCCTGAATAAAAGTTTAATTCAGAATGTTTAATTTTTACACATTTTTCGATGTTTGTAACCGGAATTAAAAAGTGCATAGAGTTTGATGCAACGTGCAAAGCCTCTATAATAGAAAGAGTTAGTGGTAGTTTTATTGTAACACTTGTTCCAAGTTCAACCTCTGAATCTATTTCAATGTCGCCTCTTAAGTCCTGAATAACTTTTTTTATTGCGTCCATGCCAACCCCTCTGCCGGAAACATCTGTGATGCTATCGGTTGTGGTAAATCCATGTAAAAATAGTAGTTCATATATTTCTTTACGTGTTAATTTGTCGGTTTTATTGATAAATCCTTTTTTAATGGCAACGTTTCTAACCATTTCAGGATCAATACCTTTGCCATCGTCTTGTATTTGCACAATAACTTTAGCGTTTGAATGATAGGCTATAAATCTAATTATACCTTTGGGGTTTTTCCCTTTTTCTTTTCTGATTTCCGGTTCTTCAATTCCATGATCGATTGCATTTCTTATAACGTGAAGCAAGGGTGAATACAAACTGTCAATAATTGTTTTATCTACTTGTGTTTCAACACCATCTTCGATAAAAGTTACCTCCTTGTTTAGTTTAATAGATAAATCTCGGATAACTCTGCGTAAGTGTGGCAGGGTGTTTTTTATAGGTACAAGTCGTAAATTAAGTGTATTTTCTTTAATTGAATTAGTTATTTTTGATATTTTTTCGCTCAAAAATTTAATTTTTTCTATATTTTTGGTTTGTGTGCTTTCAGAAAGTTGAGAGTTGCTAATTATTAGTTCGCTAACTTGGTTTAAAAGTTCGTCTAATTTATCGGCAGGCACTTTAATATATTGTAAGTTTTTTATTTCTTTTTTTACGTTTAAAATTATTTCGTCGGCTCCGATTAATAACTCTTCTTTTTCAGTTGTTTTATCAGCTTCTTTTATATTAATGTGCTGATTTTCTATTGCTTTTGAAAAATTTAGAATTAAATCAAAATGTTGATTCAAATCGGGAATGATTTTTACGGCATTTATGTAAAAATCGTTAAAATCCGGCGATTCAAAAATATTGAAGCTGCATATTTTTTTTATCGAAAATTCTTCTGGTACAAATAGAAAAATAGCATTAAGTTCGTCAATTAAATATTCGGAAGCAACTATTATTTCGTAAAAATTTTCGTGTTTATTTTTTAACCTTCTGTCTTGGTTTGTTAATTTTTCAACTATTTTGAATTCAAATTCGTTAAAATCAGATAATATTGTGTCAATTTTTATTCCTCTTTCTTTTATGTCTTTATTTGGTTCAAATAGAATGTAAAAGCTGGATAAATTATTTGTGTAATTGTTGTTTTTGTTTGATTTATTATTGTTTTCCTTGATTTTATCAATAGCATTCATTAATGTTTCAATCTCATTGCTTGGTATTTCGCTCTCGGTATCTGCTTCAATAAGTCGTAATAAAATATCTTTTGCATCAAGAGCCAATGAAATTATTTCATTTGTGGCAGAAATTTCACCCTCCATAATTTTAACAAACAAATTCTCGAAATTATGTGAAATAAGAATTGTATTTTTAAGATTATAAATACCGGCAGAACCTTTAATGGTGTGCATTGTTCGCGAAATGTCTTGCAAAACTTCGATGTTAGTTTTATCGTTTTCTAAAAGAAGTAAGTCTTTTTCGGCTTTTGCAAGCAATTCGGATACTTCTTGTATAAATAATTTTTTAAGTTGGTCAAACATGTTTTTGTGTGATAAAAAGTTGTTATATCGCTTTTTTAATTATTTCAATAAATTCAGTTATATCGTATGGTTTTTGAATCCAGCCCGTAATATTTAAATCTTTTGCTCTTATTTTTTTTGCAACGCTAAATTCGGTTGTTAAGATAAAAATAGGAATATTTTTTAAATGCTCAAATTTTCTAATATTTTCAATAAGTTCAAAACCATCCATTTTAGGCATATTCAAATCTGTAATTATAACGTTTGGTATTAGTTTTGCGTCTATTTTTCGCAGAGCTTCTCTTCCACTTAAAGCTGTAACTACATTAAAACCAGCTTGTTCTAATGAATATTGAACAATATTAAGAGTATTTTCAAAGTCATCAATTACTAAAATGGTTTTGTCGGATAAAAGTCCGTTTTTTTCAAAAGTGCTGTTTTTTTCGGTAGTTTTAGCTCCAGAATCATTAAATATTACATTAATTACAGAAGAATAATCTTCTGTTTTAACTATATAATCGGATTTATTGATTTTATCTTTAAATTGGTTTCTTTGAATAGGGTTATTTTTTAGCGAAACACCAATAATTAGCGGTTTATTGTCAAGTTCTCTTATTTTTTTTGCTATTTGTAAAATGTCCCTGTCGGGTATTGAACAATCCAGAAAAATAATGTCTGCTTCTCCTATTTTATAATCGTTAAAAAATTGAAAACTTGTATATTTTTTAAGAACGTTTTTACAATTAGGGTTATTTTCTAAAGTAGAAATTAGGTCTTGTAAATATTTATCTGGTATTCCAACTACTATTGTTTTTTTCATAATAGAAAGAGTTTTTTAGGTTGAATTATTAAGTATTTATTTTTTGAAAAACAGAGTGACTAACACTTTTTAACGGCAGTTTTAAATTATATATAGATTCTGAATGTCCAATAAAAAGATAGCCACCAATTTTTAAGTGTTTTAATATTTTTGTTAAAATTTCATTTTGGACTTCTATATTAAAATATATAAGAACATTTCTGAAAAAAATAATATCAAAATTTTGTGAAATATTATATGTTTGGTCTTTAAGGTTGATATTAAGGAATTTAATGTGTTTTTTTAAATGAAATTTTATTTTATACAACTCTTTGTTGTTTTCTTCAATTTTGTCAAAATATTTTTGCAAATATTCTAATTGCATGTTTTTAACTACTTCGGGTTTATAAACTCCTTTTTGGGCAACATCTAAAACTTTTTCGGATAAATCGGAGGCTACAATGTTGTAATTTATTAAGTTTTTATCAAGAATCATAGCAATAGTGTATGGTTCTTCACCAGTTGAACAGCCTGCACTCCATATTTTAAAATCTGTTTGTTTTTTAAGAATAATATTTTCTAAGAAGTTAAAATGTTTTATTTCTCTAAAAAAATCCGTTTTGTTTGTAGTTATTTCATCAATCATGTGGTTAACTTCTTCATTTCCTTTGGAACTAAACACAAATTTAACGTACTCTTCAAAAGTAGATATTTCAATTTCAATAAGTCTTTTGTAGAGTCTGTTTTGAACCATTGCTTTTTTTTGTCGTGGAAGTCTGATGCCGCATTTACGTTCAACGTGTTCAGAAATTTTAATGAAGTCGTTATCCGAAAGTTTTGTTTTGTAATATTTTAGTCTGTCGTGCATTCTTTAGATTATTGTTTTTTTATACTTTAAAGATAGTAATATGTTCTTTAAGTTGTTCTGCTTGAGCCGAAAGTTCTTCTGCCGAAGCTGCTAATTCTTCAGCCGATGCCGAGTTTTCGTTAGTTATTTCAACAAGTTGTAAAATAGCATTATTTATTGATTCTATGCTTAAAATTTGCTCTTTGCTTGCAATAATAATATTGTCAACCAGCTCGGCACTTTTTACAATTTCGGGTATAATTTGGTTTAGTTTTTCGCCTGCCTCTTTTGAAATAACTTGGCTTGTTGTTGAAATTTTCTCAATTTCTAAGGCTGCTGCTTTGCTATTATCAGCCAATTTCCGTATTTCTTGAGCAACTACGGCAAAACCTCTACCGCTATCGCCGGCTTGGGCTGCTTCTATTGCTGCATTTATCGATAAAATATCTGTTTTTGATGCAATTTCTGAAATTACTGCAATTTTTTTACTTATTTCAAAAACCGAATTTATTGCTTCATTAAATGTTGCATTGTTTAATTTAATTTGTTTAGCCGAATTATTGGATATTTTACCGGTAGTTTCAGCTTTTTCTGTGTTTGATTCTACTGTTGCCATCATTTGTTCCATTGATGTTGAAATTTGTTCGGTTGTTGCAGATTGTTCGTTGGCGTTTTGCGATAAGCTTTCTGATGATGATGATAGTTGTGTGCTGGCATTTAGTACCGCGTCTGCTGTTTCTTTAATGTTTAATATAACATTTTTGAAATTATCAACCATCTTTTTAAAATTATGAGATAAAATTGACACCTCATCATTTCCTGAAGTTTCTATTTTAATGTTAAAGTTTCCGCTTGCGAGTTTTACACTGGCATCTGATAGTTTTTTTATAGGGCTAATAAATTTTTGAACAAATATATAAATTAAAATTATTGAAATAATAAAAAACATCATTCCTATGGTTATAATTATTTTTGTTTGTTGCTTTATTTTTTTGTAAATAAATTCTTCAGGTATGCTAAATTGGATACGCCAGTAGTTATCTGTCTTACCGAATTTAACCGGTTCGTTAACAACTAAATAACCGTCTTTAAAGAATATTTCTTTTTCTCCGTTTTTTATGCTTTGAATCATTTCATCGCCATTGTCAATTATTTCAATAATATTTTTACCAACAAGTGTACTGTCGTCGGTATTAACGACAAGATTTCCTTCGTTTGAAACAATAGAGATGTCAATGTTGCCATCGTAGGTGGAATTTTTAACGTTTTTAGAGTATTCTTTCATGAATTTTATATCGTAATCGGCGGTTGAAATACCAATAAATTCATTGTTTTTAAGCATAACATCTACTAAAGTAATCATGTAAACAATTTTGCCGTTTACAGGATATTGATATGGTTCTGTTAACAGAGGTTTTTTAGTTTGCTTAGGAATTAAATAGTAGTCGCCATCACCCGGAACATCGTAGCCAATAAGTGCTTCCATACCAATAGATAGATCTTCATTATAATATAAATATGGAATAAATTTTTCTTTATCCATTAGTTCAGGAAATGAATTGTCATTTTTGCATAGATAATTTGGTTCAAATATTAAACACATTCCTGTAAAGTTTGGATTATTTTTCAAATTAATTTTAACTAAATCTAATGCTGTTTGTTTTGTTAGAATGCTGTTTTCTTCAAGCATCATAATGTTCTGATTTTCGTTTTCTAAAACTAAAAATGCTTCATCAACAAGAGATTGGAGTCCTAATTTTAACAGATCGGTTTTTGACAATATTTGATCGGTTGTGTACTCGAGGGTATGTTTTTTTGTTGTATTTATAAAATATATAACCAAAAAAACTATAGTTGTTAAAATAATACTACTGGTAATAAGTATGATTTTAGTACTTAAAGATTTGATTTTCATTTATTTAGCGGTATATGAAAATTTAATGATTTGTTTTATTTAAAGAGATATTCCAAAAATTGCAAAGTAGTCTTGTGATTGAGGATTTGCAGCAAAAGTTGCGAAAATTGGAAGCCAAAAATTATTTGTAATTTTTATTTCTCTTTTAGCAGTTAAACCGGTGTAAATAATTGCAAAATCGGTTCCGTACATTCCTGTAAAGGGGGTAGCACCAATAAATACATCAAGATTATTTTTTTGGATGTAAAAAGTATAACTTAACTGAAGATATGTGGAGTAATTATTTAGTAACGAATCAGTTTCGGTATTGTTGTACATGTATTTTTTGTCGTCGCCATAAAAAATTGTGCCGCCATAAATATTTAAAGGAAATTTTTCATTTTCGTAGCTTAATCCCAATTCAAAATCGTGGCCTGTAGTGGCGTTGTTATAGTCAAAATATTTGGTACTTGTATTCCAATCGTAATCAGTAAAATTTAAACAAAAACCTTTAATGGAATATGATAAAAAAATATCTATTTCTTTGGTAATGCCAAAAATATCGGTAGTTCCCCATGTTCCAACCGAAAAATTGCCAACAGAATACGTAACCATTGGTTGGAAGTTAAGGGTGGGTGATGCTACAGCTCCACGCCAAACAAAATTGCTTACAATATCGGCATTTACATAAAAGGCTGATTTTGTTGAATCTTGAGCAATCGTAGAATTAATTATTCCCAAGAATAAAAGTGTGAAAATGTAAAAATATTTCATAATAATTATTTTGGCGGTTAATTATATATTTGAGTTTTTTAAATTCTAAATACTGATATTATTTCTTTTAATTGTTCTGCTTGAGCTTCAAGTTCTTCAGCCGAAGCCGATAATTCTTCTGAAGCTGCCGAGTTTTCGTTTGTAATTTCAACAAGTTGTAATATGGCACTGTTTATGGCTTCAATACTTGAAGTTTGTTCTTTGCTTGCAACAATAATGTTGTCAACAAGTTCAGCACTTTTTACAATTTCGGGTATTATTTTATTAAGTTTTTCTCCGGCACTTTTTGAAATAATCTGGCTTGTGCTCGAAATTTTTTCTATTTCTAATGCTGCTGCTTTGCTGTTGTCTGCTAATTTCCTAATTTCCTGAGCTACAACTGCAAATCCTCTTCCACTATCACCAGCTTGGGCTGCTTCAATAGCTGCGTTTATAGACAATATGTCTGTTTTTGAAGCAATTTCAGAAATAACAGCTATTTTTTTGCTTATTTCAAAAACTGAATTAATTGCTTCTACAAATGTGGCATTGTTTTCTTTTATTTGCTCTGCCGAATTATTAGATATTTGTCCGGTAGTTTCTGCTTTTTGTGTGTTGGATTGAACAGTTGCAAGCATTTCTTCCATCGATGACGAAATTTCTTCGGTTGTTGCCGATTGTTCGTTGGAGTTTTGAGCCATTTCTATAGCTGTTGACGCTAATTGTGAACTGGCATTTAAAACCGCTGATGATGTTTCTTTTATGTTTGTTATTATTTCTTTAAAATTATGCGAAATTTCATTTATTGCAATATATAATTCGCCTATTTCATCTTTTCTTACTTCTTTTACTTTAAAATTAATTTCTTTTTGCGAAATCTTTTTAATGGCTTCTACTGCTGTTGCTATTGGTTTGCTAATTAGATAGTTAGTAAAAATTGCAACTAAAATTATTATTAAAATGATTAAAATAATGCCTAAAATTAAGTTAGTTCCTGAGGCTTCTTTTACAGATGCTTGCATGTCGGAGATATTTATTTGAACAACTCCAACTCCTTGAGCAATGTTATTGTAATTGTATATAGGAAAAAAAGCATATTCAAACGAATCTACTGTGCAATATGTTATTTTGTTCAATCCATCGTTTAATTCTAAGTCGGGTAAATTTTCAACAATGAAATTATTTGAGGTCTTGTCAACTAATATTAAATCACCAATAATGGGTTTGTCATTTCTAACGTTGCTTGCAGTGTCGCTTAAAAAACCGGTAGCTATTGATAATAAATCGGTTTTCATGAAAATAGCAAATTCTTCGGCAGTAGATAATTTTGATTCACTAACAATATCGCTAATTGGAAATAATGTTTCAACAGATCCTAAATAATTATTGTTTTCATCAAAAATTGGAGCTATTCCTCTTATTACAAATCCTCCTCTGCCTACTTCTATTCCAATAATAGGTTTGTGTGCTTTTGATATTTCTATTACTGTGTTTCTAAAGTCAGAAATATCATCTCCTCTTTTTGTATCCCAGCACCTTACAAATGATATTGCCGGTGGTAAATGAAAATGGATTTTGGCATTTATAGATGTGTTTGATAAAATAGTTTTTGAAATTGGAGTAAACTCATTTTCAATAATTATTGAACTGCTTTGCAAATCGCCGGAAGCGTAATATTCTTTATACGCTTTTTTTACAACGCTAAGTTCTGAACAAATAGAGGAGATAACCATCGCTTTGTTTTCTATTCTTTCAATATTGTTGGTAATCTCAACTATTTTTGAGTTGATGTTTTTATGATTCTCTTTTTTTCCGTAATTTTTCAGCGTTCTGATGTTTGCAGAAATAAGAAAAACAATAAAAATACTGGTTAGCACTATTAAAGGAATTGCTATTTTAATTCCGAGTGATTTTTTAAATTTCATAACGTAAAATTTTTAGTAAATGTAAAAATATTTTTTTAAATTTGTGTTTGTTTGATTAGAAAAATAACTATTTTAGGTTTTGTTATAATTTAGTTGTTTTTTTTGAAAAATAAATTTTTTATAATTATTTTTTTGCGTGAATAAATCTATATAAGTTGTTTTGTTTTTTTTTTGAATTAGTCAGATTTTTTTAGTTTTTAGATTAAATTTAAACAATTTTTAATCTTAGTTTTTGCTCTTAATTCAGCAATTATCAGTCCAAGTGGTATTATTTCAAAAAAAATACTTGTTTTTTAAAATAGCAGAAATATCAAAAATCTAAAAAAAATATAAATTCATTAAAAATTGTATTTTGGGGTTCATTCATTTGCTAAATATTATTATCTTTACGCAAAATAGATTTTTTTAAAAAAAGTTATATTCGAATTATAAATAAACAAATTTTTTTGAATAACATTAAAATGATAAATATATGAAATATTTAGTGTTGATTGTTTCTTTTTTTATCTTATTTGCTTCGTGCAACAAAAAAAATGAAATTAAGATAAAAAGTATAGAACTTCCTTCCGAATCAAAACCGATAGTAGAGGCTAATAATATTTTTGGGTTGAATACATTTTCTCAAATTATTAATACCTCAGAAATTGATCAAAATATAATTTTTTCGCCATTAAGCTTAAATATAGCTCTTCTTATGACTTTAAACGGAGCAGACGGCAATACTGCTAATGAGATTAAAAATACTTTACAAGTTTCGGGTTTATCAATTGAGCAGATTAACGATTGTTATAAAATTTTAATAGATGAGCTTATTACTACCGACCGCAATGTATTATTATCTATAGCAAACTCGATGTGGTTTGATAACAGCTTTTTTGTTTTTCCTGAGTTTATTTCGTCTTTGTCAGATAATTACAATGCAAAAATAGACGCAATAGATTTTACTAACCCTAATTCTGTGAATGACATTAATTCTTGGGTAAAAAAAAATACAAATAAAAAAATTGATAAAATAATTGATAATTTTGAACCCGATGAAAAAATGGCTTTATTAAACGCAATATATTTTGAAGGACAATGGCATTTTGATTTTGACCAATCTGAAACTTCACTCCAAGATTTTTTTCTTGACGATGGAACTACTATTCAGGTGCAAACAATGACACAAAATAAAACCTTGAAAATTGCAAGTTCCCAATTTTACACAGCTGTTGAGCTTCCATACGGGCAAGGAAATTTTGTAATGGATATTTTTATGCCAAATGAAGGATTTTCTATTGACACAGTAATTGACAGTTTGTTAAATTTTAAAAATATAATTAATGATTTTTATTCTGCCGATGTTGAATTGTTTTTACCTCAATTTCAATATGAATATAATATTAAACTCAATGACATACTTATAGATATAGGTATGCCTACAGCATTTACAGATTTAGCTGATTTTTCTAAAATTTCTGACAAAAGTTTGGCAATTTCTCGCGTTTTGCAAAAATCTTATATTAACGTTAATGAAAAAGGTACTGAAGCAGCATCTGTAACTTTTGTTGGATTTAATGATTTAGCCTCATTACCTCCTGCACAAATAAAACTTAATAAACCTTTTGTTTATTTAATACGAGAGGTTTCTACAAATACAATAATATTTATTGGTCGTGTTAGCAATCCATCAAAAAATTAGTTCTTAATTAAAAATATGTATTATGAAAAAAAATGTGTTTATTTTATCGGTTCTGATACTTTTTTTGTTTAGTTGTAATAAAGATTATTCATCAAGCAATTATATTGATGATGATGGAGGAGGTAGTAATACTTACAGTGATAATACGTTGTCGAAAGACTATTATTATGAGGAAGAAGTTCTTGTTGATGATTTAGCTGCAACAGGACAAAGTATTCCTCCTGATAATCAGCAAACTAATACCCCAACTTCTACCGACCAAACTGCAATTACTGCAGATGAACTTTCTAAAATTGGAAGAAAAGTTATTCGTAACGGAGACGTTTCTTTAGAACTAAGTGATTATGAAGTTGGTATTAAACAGATTAAAGATACTTTGAACAGTTTTGACTGTGAGATTATTTCAGAGGCGGAAAATAATTATTCTTCGTATATAACAAATACCATTGTTATTAGTGTAAAATCATCACAATTTGATTCTCTTTTAAGTGCTGTTTTAAGTGGTGATGGCAGAATAATTTCTAAAAATATATATGCTAATGATGTTACTCAGCAGTATGTTGATGTTTATATTAGATTGAAAAATAAAAGAGCTGTTGCTGAACAGTATCGCGAAATATTAAAACGTGCATATACTATTAATGATATTTTAAATGTTCAACAATATTTGCGTCAAATTGAAGAAGAAATTGAAGTTTCTGAAGGTCAATTATTTTACTGGGATCAAAAATCCGATTTTAGCACTCTAACCTTAACAATTACCTACTATGGAGAACAAACACCTGTTGCAAAAGATACCTTTTGGAGCAATTTATTAGAAGGCTTGGAGATGGGCTGGGACGGGCTTTTGTTCTTTTTATTGGTAATTGTAAGATTATGGCCTCTTTGGTTTTTAGCAGGAATTATTATTTTTGTAGTTTTAAGACAAATTAAAAAGCAAAAAGCAAAAAACGCTATCAAAAAATAATAAATGGCTAATATTCACGACTTTGACGAAATAAGACCTTATGTTGATACTGAGGTTTCGCAAATAGTAAATAGAATTGCTTGGGAAAAAGGGTTCGTTAATTTTGTTAGAACTTTTTTTCCCGAGAAATCTATTAAATCTCTAATCTCCAATATTATAAATGTAAAAAGTATTGAAGAATTTCAGAAGTTTTTGATTTTTCCTATGGTAAATAGAATAATCAAATCAAGTATTTCTAATTTAACTTATAGTGGTGTTGAGAACATTGAAAAGGGTAAATCTTATATCTATATGTCTAATCATAGAGATATTGTTCTTGATTCGGCTCTTTTGGAATATATTTTAGTTTTAAATAATTTTCCAACCACCAAAATAGCAATTGGGAGCAACTTGCTTATCCTTAATTGGATTATAGATTTAGTGAGACTAAACGGTTCTTTTATTGTAAAAAGAGATTTACCTCATGTTGAATTATACAAGTATTCTGTTAATTTATCTAAATATATCAGATTTGCAATTACTCAAATGAACGATTCTATTTGGTTGGCTCAACGTGAAGGTAGAACAAAAGATGGCGATGACCAAACTCAAATAGCTGTTTTAAAAATGCTAAATCTATCAGGTGAAAATGATCTTTTTCAGAATTTAAAAGATGTTAATATTATTCCTGTTACAATTTCATACGAATATGAGCCTTGTGCTGTAAGTAAAGTGCAAGAATTATATAATAAAATGATTAATCCTGATTATAAAAAAACAAAGTTAGAAGATTTAACCAGCATGAGCAAAGGTATGGCTACAAAAAAAGGTAATGTGCATTATGCTTTTGGAACCCCTATAAATTCACAAATTCATACAATCGAAAATATAAAAAATAGAAAAGAAAAATTTTCTGAGCTGAAAAAACTTATTGATTATGAAATTTATAGAAACTATAAGTTTTCTCCGTTTAATTACATTGCTGCCGATATTTATTTTAAAACAAATTTGCATCAAAATATGTATTCTAAACAAGATTACGATAAATTTTTATTTTATTTAGAAGGTGCTATAATCGAAATTGATGGCGATTACAACGTGGTTAAAGATATGTTGTTGAAAATATATGCTTATCCTGTAAAAAATTATCTTAAAATTAAAAATTCGGCTAATAGTAAATCATAGGAAAATAATGAAACTTCATACAAAAAACATTGTTAAAAAATACGGTAAAAGAACTGTTGTTAAAAAAGTTAATCTTGAAGTTAATCAGGGTGAAATAGTGGGGCTTTTGGGCCCAAATGGAGCAGGAAAAACAACAACTTTTTATATGATTGTTGGTTTAATTAGACCCTACGAAGGGGGTATTTTTTTAAATCAAACAGAAATAACAAGTATGCCCGTTTTTAAGCGTGCTCGCCTTGGTATTGGTTATTTGCCACAAGAGGCGTCGGTTTTTAGAAAATTAAGCGTTGAAAATAATATCAGAGCTATCCTCGAAATGAACGGATACTCCAAAAAAGATCAAAAACAAGTAACTGAACGTTTGCTTGAAGAATTTGGGCTTACTCATATTCGAAAAAGTTTGGGAATACAGCTTTCAGGAGGCGAAAGACGACGAACTGAAATTGCCAGAGCTCTTGCTATAAGCCCTAAATTTATTTTGCTTGACGAACCTTTTGCCGGTGTTGATCCTATTGCTGTTGAAGATATTCAAAATATTGTTGCTGCTTTGAGCAAAAAAAATATTGGCATACTTATTACCGATCATAACGTGCACGAAACTCTTTCTATCACAGACAGGGCTTACTTGCTTTATGACGGAAATATTCTTAAAAGTGGAACGGCTCAAGATCTTGCCGATGACCCCGAAGTTAGAAAAAAATATCTTGGCGAAAAATTTGAACTTAGAAGATAAAACCTCTTTTTTTTATGATACCTGATTGTACTAATTGTGGCTTTAAGTCGTTTGCTGTTAATACTTTAGATTTTAATCAGATAGCATTTATGCAAGATAAATGTACCGAAACTGTTTTAAAACGAGGGGAAGTTGTGTATAAGGAGGGGGCTTCGTTTCAAAGTATTGCTTATATAAGATCCGGGCTTGTTAAACTTCATAAAATTGGATTTAATGATCGTGAGCAAATTTTAAAAATTGTTAAAGCTCCTAATTATGTTGGTATTCCAATAGCTATTGGTCATTTTATCGCTCAATATAGCGTAACTGTTCTCGAAGATGTAACGCTGTGTTTTATTTCAATTGATACTTTTAAGTGTTTGCTTGATGAAAATAAAAATTTTGCTTACCAAATTATAGTTGACTTGTGCAAAAATGAATTGGATAATTATAAAAATTGTTTACACAAAGTTCAAAAACATTCTGCCGGTTTATTAGCTGATGCTTTGCTTAATTTTGCAAGTTCTATATACAACTCTTTAGAATACAAATTGCCGCTTAGTCGTCAGGAATTAGCTGATTTAATAGGTACTTCTCGCGAAAATGTTAGCCGAATGCTGTCTGATTTTCAAAGAGACGGAATTTTGAAAATAGAAAATAAATACATTAATATTGTTGACGTTAAACGACTTAAACTTATTAGTGGGCTTGGATAAACATTATAAAATTTTGTTGTTTTAGATTACTCCGAATTTTACCTGATATTTAATCTGTTTAGTGCATCATGATATCTTCGGGCGTACATATTATGTTCTGATAAATTTGTTGAAAAATAATGATAGCCCGAAAAATCTTCTTTTGCACACATATATATAAAATTATGAGTTTCAGGGTTTAAAACTGCATCAATGCTGCTAATTTCAGGCGATAGGATAGGGCCGGGCGGTAATCCGGTGTATTTGTATGTGTTATAAGGCGATTCAATTTCTTTATGATAATCATAAATTCGTTTAATTGTAAAATCTCCAAGTGCAAAAACTAATGTTGGATCCGATTGTAAAAGCATACCTTTTTGTAACCTGTTTAAGTACAATCCTGCAATTTTGGGTCTTTCGTCAGAGTGTTGCATTTGCTCCGATTGTACAATTGAGGCTAAAGTTGACACTTCTATTTTGCTTAGTCCAATTGCAGCTGCTTTATTTGTTCGTTCTTGTGTCCAAAAATTGTCGTATTCTTGTTTCATTCGTTCAACAAATTTTTCGGGGCTTGAATTCCAATACATTTGGTAAGTGTTTGGTATAAAGATGCTTATAATTGTTTGGTCTGTTAAATTGTAAGAAGAAATGAAACTTTCGTTCTTTAGAAGAGTGTCTAATTCTTCTGCCGAAAATTCAAAGTATTTTGAAACTGTTTGGCATAATTTGTCAATACTTCTAACACTTGGCACGGTAACATTTATAGGTGTTTGCCAACCGCCTCTTAACATATTTATCAAATCATTATTTGAGTATTGTTTTTCAATATAATATCTTCCGGATTGAATATTGTTTTTGTATTTTTTTATTTGACTTGTTTTTATAAAAGAAGATTTATTTATTAGTATATTATTGCCTATTAATGAATCTAAAACCTGTTCAAAATTTGCATTGGTAGGGATATAAAAATATGAGCCTACTGAATTGTTGTTTATGTTTGGAGTAAAAACTGCTTTGTAACCTATATATGCAAATACGCCACCTATTAGTGCTATAATTATGATGAAAAATAAAATAAATTTTGCAATTTTTGACATGATATTTGTTTAAAAATTTTCTGCAAAGATAAAATTTTTAATTTATATAAAATTTTTTTATTTAATCGTTCAAAATTTTGTTTTAAATCAATTTTTGTCTATTTTTGTGAAAAATTTTACAATGGAAAAACTTCTTGAATGGAATGAAGAGTTGTCAACAGGATACGAAAAATTTGACAATGAACATAAAGAAATATTCGATATTATAAATGAGCTCTATTTTGCAATTAAAAAAATGTATGTTAAAGAAAAAATTGTTGAAATAGTTGACAAAATGGTCGAATATACCGAAACACACTTTAAAGACGAAGAACAGGAGTTTACCAAAAATAACTACGAAGATATTGCTGCACACATGCTGGCACACAAAAAATTTGTGCAAAAATCTAAAGAATTACAGCGTGATGTTAGAACTAATCCTAATTTAGTTGCTATTCAAACTCTTAATTTTTTAAGAACTTGGTGGCGTCAGCACATAATTTCTATGGATAGAAAATATAAAGGATTATTAGGTTAAGTTTTTAAAACAAATTTATAATGTCTGAAAAACTTATTGAATGGCAAGAAAATTTTTCTGTTAATGATGAGAAAATTGATTTTCAACACCAAAAATTAATCAACCTCATAAATAAATTTTATGATGCCTTTTCTAATGCAAGTGCTGTTAACATACTTTCTGATATTTTAAATGAAATGCTTGACTATGCTAAATATCATTTTACTGAAGAAGAAAAAATATTTAAATCTAAAAATATAACCCTTTCTGATAAACACAAAGAAGAGCATAATTTTTTTATTTCAAAAACAGAAAAATTTATTGATAAGTTTCAAGAAAATGATGTTACTCTTTCTATTGAAGTAATGAATTTTTTGAGATTATGGTTATACGACCACATTCTAATTAAAGACAAATCTATTGCAATTAAATCTAATAAGTGATTGATAAAAAAAAATATTTTTATTTATTCTATATTTTTTTCTTAGTTGCTTTTAATGGATTCTCTCAAAATTACTCCGATTCTCTTTTAAATATTGCCCTAAGTTCAAATTGTCCCGATAATGCATTATCTTACCAAAAATTAGGAAACTTTTATAAAAATACTGACCCCAATAAAGCTATTAGTTGTTTTTTGTTAGGTAAAAATACTGCTTTTTCATGTAACGAAATTGAAATTGCAACTGTGTGTGCAAACATGGCCGGAATGATGTATTTTTATCAAAATAATTACACTGATGCTCTTATTGAATTTGAGTTTTCTTATAATAATAGTAATGTTTTTTCTAATAAAATTGCTTATAAAAATAATATTGGAGAAATTTACATTAAATTGGGTTCATATACAGACGCCCTTAACCTTTTTAATCAGCAACTAGTTGATCTTTCTAAAAACGAAAATATTAAAGGACAAATAGCTGCTTATTCTAATATAGCTCTTATTTACAAAGAGTTAGGTGAAATTGACAGCTCAATTTATTATTATAAAAATGCCCTGAAACTTTTTACAACCGATACATCGTTAGTTGGAGAAATTTTGTTAAATCAAGCTGATTTATATTTAAATATTAGTATGATTGATAGTGCTCTTTATTATCTTGATTGGGCTTTACGATTAGTTTCAAAAAACAACAATCAATCGGTTCTTGCTCAAATTTATTTTGAATATTTTCTGCTTTATAAAAAAACCGGTGATTTCTCTTTAGCTGATTCTGCGTCTAATAAGGCTCTTTATTTCTTTAAAAAAATTGATAATACTGACAAAATTGTTTCAACTTTTATCGAAAAATCCAGTCTTGCTTTTCAAAATGAAAATTTAATTCTTGCAAGTAGTTGTTTAGATAGTGCTTCTTTTTATTTTTCATCTTTATTATCAATTAATACTAAAGAGCGTTATTACTATCAACAATATATTCTAAATACTAAATTAGACGATTACGAAAAAGCTCTGGAATTTTATAAAGTTTATGCAAATTATTCAGATTCAATAAAAAATAATAAATTGCTTCATCTTGTTAGAATAAAAGATTTTAAATTATTAACACAACAGTTAGCAATTGCTGATATCGAAATAACAAAATCTAAACAAAGAACCTTTTACGTTATATTATTTTTTATTATTGTAGTAGTTTTGTTTTTTGTTTTTTTATTTGTTATAAAACGCCAGTTGTTTTTTAAAAAATCATCTGTTAGGTTTCAAAATAAATTTGAGCAAGCTAATAAAGAACTCTCTGTTACTAATAAAAATATTAAAGCTCAATCTGTTGCATTTTTGGCTCTTCAAAAAGCTACTCAGCCCGGTAAAACTTTGGAGGTTCTTTTAGATGAAATTCTTGTTGAAATTTTGAAAATTGATTTTTTAAGCATTGAAAATAAAGCTTGTATCTTTTTAAAAAATTCTTCTACCGAATTAAAAAGAATTGTGTCTGTTAATATGAACGATATAAAAAAACAGTGTACTATCATTAAATCAGATTTTTGTTTATGTGGTTTGTCTTATACTAATGATAAAGTTATATTTAATAATATTCAGAATGTAGAACACAAATCAAAATCACACAAACATTATATTTCACCTCTTAAATGGGGTGATGAAAAATTAGGTGTAATTACTTTTTATCTATCATTAAATCAAGTGCTTGAACAGTATCAGGTTGACTTTTTAAATAATTTAGCGTTAACAATATCCGGTATTATTAAACAAAAAATTTCAGCAGATCTTACTCAAAAAAAGGCTAATGAATTGATGAGTTTGGTGCAAAAAAACTACGCACAATCTGTTAAAATAGATCAGCAAAGAATAATGGTTGAACAATCGGCTAATAAAATTTCAAAACAGTCTGTTAAATTAAAATCAACTTTAAAAGATCTTCAGGATAGCATAAATTACGCAGAGTATTTTGTTGAATATTTTTTGCCTCCTAAAAAATTATTAGATACTATTTTAATCGACTATTCAATTTTTTTTAAACCTAAAGAAGCAATCGGCGGCGATTTTTATTATGCCACCAAACAAAACAATCACGTGTTTTTTATTCTCGCTGATGCCACAGGACATGGAGTGCCAGGGTCTTTTCTTTCTATTTTGGCACTAAATTTTTTGCGCGATCTTTTAAAACGAGATAATACTCATTCGCCGGCTCGTATTCTTGAATTGCTTCGTAAAAGAACTAAAAGTATTTTCCATGGAGCAGCACCTTCTATTAAATTTAGTGGTTACGAAGGAGCAGCCTTTTTTATCAATTTAGAAACTTCTATTTTAACATATAGTGGAGCATATACACCTTTGTATATATATAACAAAAATGAACTTGTTAAATTTAGTTCAAACAGAACTTCTATAGGCTTTTTTTATAAAAATGAAAAGTTTTTAAACGTTGAAATAAAATTACAACCAAACAATATTATATATTTGTTCTCCGACGGAATTGTTGATCAATTTGGTGGCGAAAATATGTCTAAATATACTCGTAAAAGGTTTTTAAATTTGATCAAGGAAGTAGCATATTTTCCTCTAGCTAAACAGACAGATATTATTAAAAATAATTTTTTAGAGTGGAAAGCTAAGAATGAACAAACCGATGATGTGAGCTTTTTTGCAATGAAATGGCACTCTCAAAACTCAAAATA
>JAFGXO010000140.1 GCA_016936595.1 Bacteroidales bacterium
TGTAAAATTCATAAAAATTTTGTAACAAAATTAAACTCTCTCCGTCTAACTATCAAACAAACCAATAAAAACCTTAAAATCATGAAAACAATATTATTTATTATCTTAGGAATTATATTAAGTGCTTCTTTAAGTGCAACAAATGTAGATACAACAAATATAGTTGACAAAGGAACTCAAAACACAGTATTAACCTCAAATTCAGTAACTGATGACATTTGTAGAATTGAAAGTGAGATAATGGCAAAAGAAGAAATGTTAAAAACTTACGATAATTTATATTCTTCAGAACCAACAAATTCCGACTATTTAATTCAAATGGCAATTTTAGAAATGGAAATTGATGATTTACATAATGAACTGTATAAAGTATTAAATAACTAAAAACTCTATATTTTTTCATAAAAAAAGGAAAGCGAACTGTAGCACGCTTTCCTTTTGCATTAGTATAAAAAAATATGTAAAAGAAGTGTGATTTTTTTATGGTACTTTTACAGCATTTAAAATTTTGTAAATAATATCATCTTGTGTAATGTTCTCTGCATCAGCTTCATAAGTTAAACCAATTCTGTGACGCAAAACATCATAAGCAATAAGTTTTATATCTTCAGGAAAAACATAACCTCTGTGTTTAATAAAAGCTAAAGCCTTTGCAGCAAGAGCCAAATTAATACTTGCTCGGGGCGATGCTCCATAACTTATTAAATCTTTAAGTTCTTTTAAACCAAATTTTTCCGGCTCTCTTGTTGCAAAAACTAAATCCAAAATGTAATTTTCAATTTTATTACTAACATGAATTTCTCTAACAAGTTCGCGTGCTTTTAAAATTGTGTCCAAATTAACAGCTTTTGAAGCTTTTGGATAATCTTGCCCAATATTTTGCCGAATGATTAATCTTTCTTCTTCTACTGTTGGATAAGTAATAATTGTTTTAAGCATAAAACGATCAACCTGAGCCTCTGGTAAAGGATAAGTTCCTTCTTGTTCAATAGGATTTTGAGTTGCTAAAACCATAAAAGGCTTGTCGAGTTTAAAAGTTTCTTCGCCAATAGTTACTTGTCTTTCTTGCATAGATTCTAAAAGAGCCGATTGAACTTTTGCAGGAGAACGATTTATTTCATCTGCTAAAATAAAATTAGAAAAAATAGGGCCTTTTTTTACCGAAAATTTGTCTTGTTTTTGACTGTAAACCATCGTACCAACAAGGTCGGCAGGTAAAAGATCCGGTGTAAACTGTATTCTATTGAATTTGCCATCAACAATTGTAGCTAAAGTGTTTATTGCTAATGTTTTAGCAAGTCCCGGAACACCCTCAAGTAAAATGTGCCCGTCTGCTAAAAGACCTATCAACAAGCTGTCAACCAGTTTTTTTTGCCCAACTATTACTTTTTGCATCTCGCTTCTAATTATTTCGATAAATGCACTTTCATTTTCAATTTTTGAATTTAATTCCTGAATATCAATAGTTTGTCCTTCCATAGGTTTAAAATTTTATTATGCAATTAAATTCATTTTTTTTGATAAAATCAAACTAATTAAAATTTTTTAATGTTTTTTTAACAATATTAAATCTTTTAAAAGGTTAAAGGAATATTATGCACGGTATTTGTTTATAGTTTATTTGTAAATATTATTTAGCAGAAAAATCTTTTTATTGAAGATATAAAGTTCAGTTTTGTTTTTAAAATGTAAAATATTTTTAACATCTTTGTCCAAATATTTTATTGAAAAAATTTTTAACTAATAAGATTTGGTAAATTTAAAAAACGTTTAAAATGAATACATTCAAATTTACAGCAATAATCTTGGTTATGGTTATTGCAATTTCGGGCTGTAAAATTGGTCAAAATAAAAAAGACGACGTAAAATTTGATGAAATAACAGAAGAATATTTTTTTCCTGAAGAAATAATATATAATCAAAGTGTTGGAGATGTAATTCCTGATAGATTTTATCCAATAGGGTGGTCAAAAAATGGAAATTTTGCATATATTATTGAGCCTGCCGATGAAGGACTTGGAAATTATATGATGGGGGTTGTTGTAATTAGTTTAATAAGTGATGAAGTTATTTGGGATTGGTATACCGAACCCGGTGTTGACGAAGAATTATATAGAGAAGAAGTTTGGAAAAACAATTATGACGAACTTAAAGAAAATCTGAATAAACTTGGAATAATACAAAATAGAAATATTGAGCTGCAAGACGACTATTTTGTGTATGATAAACAAGATTTTATGCTAAGAATAGAAGTTGAAAGAAGTGATGATAATTCGATGGGAATTGAAACTGTTTCGCATAGCACTATTTATTTAAAATCGCCCCAATTAGGTGAAAAAATAGTATCCGACAAATTTTATGAAGAGTCTATGATTTTAGGGCAACAGGTTGTAGGATGTTTTATTAGTCCTTACGAAGAAAGAATTGCAGTAGTTGTTAAAAGCGAAAGATGGGGTTGGGAAGGGCCTCCAAATATTGTTGAATATGAGATTTTTGGTTCAAATTTATTAACCGGATTTCAGTCTTTAAATAATTAAATTTATTACTTTTATTAAATCATTCTAAATTACTCTAAGTCAGTAAGATGTTTTTTTAAATTTTAATTTATTCCCGTAAAAAAAATTCTTTTCTTTTAAAAAATTTTTTTTGACAAAGAAAAATATGTATTTTTATCAAAATTTTTAAAAATTGTAACTATGGAAATAAATAATCATATTTTGACAGGCTCAAAAGTGAAAAAAATGGTACCTTCACCTAATCATAGTGGCGAATTTGAAAGAGGAAATTTAGATTCTGTTATAATGCATTATACCGCCGGACCTTATCAAACATCTTTAAGAACCTTGATAAATCCTTCTGTAAGAGCATCTGCACACGTTATTATTGACAGAGACGGCACTATTACACAATTAGTTCCTTTGAATTTACAAGCATGGCATGCAGGTAAAAGTTATTACGATGGTCGTTCCGGTTATAATAGATATTCTATTGGTATAGAAATAGTTAACTCAGGATATTTAACAAAAAGCGGAAATATATATCGAGCTTGGTATGGCGAAGCCTTTAATCCAAGCGAAGTTATAGAAGGAATACATAGAAATCAAACCACTCCAAGATACTGGCATGTTTATACACCCGAACAAATTGAAACTGCCTACGAATTTGTTCAACTTTTAATTGATACTTATGGAATAAAACATATTTTAGGTCACGAAGAAATAGCTCCTAAAAGAAAAACCGATCCAGGTCCTGCTTTTCCTCTTGATAGATTTAGAGATAGATTACTTGGAACTACAAGAGACCAAGACGGTGCTGACGATTTGCCCGATACCGGTAGAGTTATTGCAAGCGTGCTAAATATTAGATCACAGCCCAATACATCAGGTGCAATAGTTGCATCGCCTTTGCAAAGAGGTCAAAAGGTAACTATTTTAGAAGAACACGGAGATTGGTATAAAGTTTCGGTTCCAATAACCGGCTGGGTTTATGCAAAGTACATTGATATTACTTAAAATTAGTTTATAAAACTAAACCAAAAATATATTATGAAAAAAAAATGGCTTTGGATAGTTATTATTTTGATAGTTGTTTTGCTCTTTTTTGGATTTTTGTACAGTAAAGGACTGATAAATGTTAAATGGCAATGGTTAGCTGTAATACTTGCAGGTGCTGCAGGCCCTTTTAGGTTTTTTAGTAATTTATTTTCCGGTAAAAGTGTAAGGTCAAATCAGTTTGTTCAATCTCATCAAGATAGAATTGATGCTACAAAACAACACAGAATTGTTTATGACCAAGCAATTCAAGAAAAAGAAGAAAAAATTAAAGAATTAGAAGTGCAGGTTAATGTTTTGGAACAAAAAATTGATGATTTAGAACTTTCGCAACAACAAGTGCATGATCAGGTTTCTAATATGAATGATGATGATTTGCAAGATGCCTTTTTAAATTTATACGGAGATGAAGCTTAAATTTTATATAATTATTAGTTTTTTGTTTGTTTTTGCAAATGCTTTTGGACAACAACAATATCCTTTTAAAATAGATGTTGGAATTTCTCAAAATATTTCGGCAACAAACAGTAAGTTATGGGTAATAACTGACGCCCAATTTAGAAAAACAATAGAAACCGGAATTTTGTTAGATACTTGTCGTGTTCAAAATACTCTTTTAAAGCAACAAGTTGATTTATTAAAACAAATCTCGCAACAAAAGCAAGATTTAATTGACACGTTGAAAAATGATAGAGATTTTTATATTCAAAAAAATATTGAATGTGAAAACGATGTTGAAAGCATACTTACAATTAATGATAAATTTTACAGGCAAAGAAATATTGCTCTAGTAGCCGGAGGAGCTACAACTGTAACTGCTTTTATTGTAGGTTTTGTTTTAGGAATAAAATAATTAATTTTTTTTGAAAATTATACTAATATGAATGATAAATACATGGACGTAGTTCAATACTTTGCAGATCACCATTCAGAGTTTATGTGGCAAGTATTGTTCCCTATTTTTTTCTGGTTAGTTTTAGTATTAGCCTTTTTTGTAGTGTTATTTATAAAATACACTTTTGGCAACTGGTCTTCGGAAAATCCAAATCCCTATCAAGATGAAACATGGGGTATGCCAAGGGGAACCTTTAGAGGAATTCTTACTCTTACCTTGGTTTTTGTAACTGTAATTTTAGAATTAGTAAATGTTAGAATTGTTGGTTTTGAAACCGAAATGCACGAATTTATGGTAGCGTTCCAAATGATGATAGCATTTTACTTTGGATCAAAAGTTATGCACCACGTTACTTCAGCTGACAAACAAAAAACTTATGCTGTTGCAGGAAATGATATTGATCCTCAAGGCATTGGTAGTCAAGGTATTTATGACCAATCTGATGTTACTGGAGGTGTTACTAACACTACCAATACCGGTGGCGGAGGTCAAGCGGTTGGTTAAAAATTTTTTAAAAAGTCTGTTCAAAACAAACAGACTTTTTTTTGTTGATTTTAAGCATTAAGTTGTAATGTGTTTTTCCTTTGATTGGAGTAAACATTGTAACAAGTAAATTCTTAAAACCTTGCAAATTATTACATTTTTTTAGCAATTAAATTGATAAAAAACAACTGTTTTTTTACGATATGTTACTGCTGCGAACTGAAGTAACCAAGCTAATTTGTTTTCATCGTAATAAATTTTTTTCAGCCAATCTTTTTTTTTCGATTATACATTTTAATACTGAATTACTTAGCATGTTAATTTTTTAAAACTATAAATAAGGTAGTATATTTTGATATTTGCATTTTTTCTAATTGCAACATTAAAAATTTTTACATTAATAATTAAGACTCAATGGTAGTTTTGAATAATTTTTGCTTGTACTTGTGTCTATCCAATTGGTATTGAAATATTTATTTAATGTTTGTTAATTTTTTATTATGCTAACTTGCTTATTATAAGTATTTTGCATTATTGAGTTTTAATGAAATACAACTATATTCTATTGTCATTAAAATATTTTATTAAATATAAAAAAAATGTCTAATTTTGAACCCAATTAATTTTGTGTTTATAATGTGTAATTAATTTAAAAGTATAGAATGTATTTCTGTATAAGCGTATTTAATTGATATAATAAAACATGATTTTAGTTATTGCGGTATAAGTTTTTAAATTAAAAAAAGTTAGATTATTTTTCTCCTATTTGAACAAATGTAATTTTTGGGGGAAATAAAATTAAAATATATTATTAGATGGGATTATTTTCTTTTTTGATCAGAGAATTGGCAATTGACCTTGGAACAGCCAATACGATAATAATGGAACAAGATAGAATAGTTGTAGATGAACCTTCAATTATAGCAAGAGATATTAAATCAGGAAAAATGGTTGCTATTGGTAGAAAGGCTCAACAAATGCACGGACGGACTCACGATAATATCACAACCATCAGACCATTAAAAGACGGAGTTATTGCCGATTTTGAGGCAACCGAAGATATGATTAGAGGTATGATAAACATGAGCAGAAAACGAGGACAGCTTTTTAGTCCGGCTCTAAGGGTGGTAGTAGGTATTCCTTCCGGAAGCACAGAGGTTGAACGAAGAGCTGTAAGAAATTCTGCTGAACATTGTGGAGCCAAAGAAGTTTTTCTTATTTACGAGCCTATGGCTGCAGCTGTTGGGATAGGTTTAGATGTTGAGGCTCCTGAAGGTAATATGATAATTGATATTGGCGGTGGAACAAGTGAAATTGCCGTAATTTCACTCGGCGGTATTGTTTCTCATAAATCAATTCGTGTTGCCGGTGATGAATTTACAAACGATATAAAAGAGCACATGCGTAAGGTGCATAATATCCGAATCTTTGAACGAACTTCTGAAGAAATTAAAAAGAATGTTGGTTCTGCAATTATTTCTCTTGATAATCCTCCTTCAGATTATGTAGTTAGAGGTCCTCACCAAATGACGGCTTTACCGGTTGAGATTCCTGTAACGCATACTGAAGTAGCTCAAGCTCTTGATAAATCAATTCTTAAAATAGAATCTGCTGTAATGGAGGTTTTAGAAAATACTCCTCCCGAATTATATGCCGATATTTATAAAAATGGTATATTTTTAACCGGCGGAGGTGCTCTACTTAGAGGATTGGATAAACGTTTGTCAGAAAAAACTAAACTTCCGGTTCGTGTTGCCGACGATCCGTTGCATGCTGTTGCCAAAGGAACCTTTGTTTCGTTAAAAAATGTGGATAAATTCCCATTTTTAATGCGAAGTTAAACTATTTTTTCAATATTAATTTGCAACGCTCGTGTTAAATTTTTTTGAATTTATCAGAAAATATTATTTTTTGCTTCTGTTTTTATTGTTGGAGTTTGTTGCTCTATCGTTAACAGGTGGCAGACAGATGCGTCCAAAGGCTTTTTTTGTTAATAGTTCTAACTATTTTTCCTCTGTTTTTTATAATAATTTTTTCAGAGTATCAGAATATTTTTCCCTTAAAAAAGAAAATGATAAGTTGCTTGAAGAAAACAGGAAACTTAAAAATTTGTATCAAGTAAATGACGGTAATAATTCTTTTGTTGAAGTAGATAGTTTGAAAAATATTCAATTTTTATTTTTTAGTGGAAAGGTTGTTAAAAATACAATTTTGTCAAAAAATAATTTTATAACCATAAACAAAGGCTCTTCCGATGGTGTAAAAAAAGATATGGGAGTTGTTAGCCCTCAGGGAGTTGTTGGGATTGTAACTAATGTATCTAATCATTTTTGCATCGCCCTTTCGGTATTAAATAGCTTGAATAGTTTTGGTTGTAAACTTCAAAAATCGGATTATTTTGGAGCGGCTTCTTGGGATGGTAAAAATTACCGACAAATACTTCTAAATGGAATTCCAAATCATGTTTTAATATCAAAAGGTGATACAGTTGTTACTTCCGGATACGGTTATATTTTTCCATCTGATATCCCCGTGGGTATTATTGATACTTTTTGGAAAAATAGTGATAATAATTTCTATACTGTTAGATTAAATTTAGCTGTCGATATGAAACAAATAACAAATGTATATTTAATAAAAAACAGCCGGCTTACTGAACAACGCGATTTAGAACTAAAAACCCAAGATTTACGATAATGGAAGCACGGTTAATTTTACGATATTTTTTTTATTCGGTTTTTTTGTTTTTTCTGCAAATATTGTTGTTTAATCATGTTGCTATCGGACTTGGATTAATTCCATTCGTGTATATTTTAATTGTTTTATTGTTACCTATTGAAATTCATAGAGTTATACCTCTTATTCTTGCTTTTGTTTTTGGTTTTCTGGTTGATGTTTTTAATGATACAATTGCTTTTAATACAGCGGCTTTTGTTTTTATAGCATTTATTCGCCCTTGGATATTGCAAATATTGTCTCCAAGTGACGGGTATGAGGTTGGTAAATTACCTTCGGCTTTTAATATGGGGTTTGGTTGGTTTATTTTCTACTCAATAATTATAGTTTTCTTTCATCAATTGGTGTATTTTAGCCTCGAAATATTTATGATTTCAAAAATTTTGGTTGTATTAGCTAAAGTTTTTGTTAATACTCTTTATTCTGTAGCTTTTATCATAGTTTTGCATATTTTATTTTTCAGAAACAAATAGTTTTAATCTTTTTAATGGCATTAGTAAAATCAAATAAAGCATACGCTATTTTAATTATTGTTTTTTTAACGATGATTATTTATTTGTTGAAAATTGCCTCTTTGCAACTTTTTGAAAATAATTACAGCCTTTCTGCCGATAACAACGCTATCCGAAGGGTTATAGAATATCCCGCTCGTGGTTTGGTTTTTGACAGAAACAATAAGTTGCTTGTGTACAATAAACCAATTTATGAACTAATGGTTCAACCTAATCGTTTATCTGATTTTGATACCATTGAGTTGTGTGATGTTTTGAAAATCCCTAAAGCTCTTTTGATTGATAATTTGCAAAAGGCCAAAGATTACTCCAGACATAAATCTTCTCAGGTTTATGGTCCAATCGATCAAGAAAGTTATATTATTTTATCTGAAAAAATGTATAAATACAAGGGCTTTTATCTGCAAACCAGGTTTGAAAGAATTTATCCTTTAAGTATTGGTGCTCATGTTTTGGGGTATTTAAGAGAAGTTGATAAAGAAATTGTTGATTCGAGTAGTTATTATATTCCCGGCGATATTATTGGGGTTAGTGGAATTGAAAGTACTTACGAACAATATCTTCGCGGAAAAAAAGGTGTTCATTATTATTTAGTTGATGCTGTAAGTAGAATTGTTGGAAGTTATAAAGACGGGAAATTTGATACTTCGGCGGTTGTTGGAATGGATATTATTAGTAGTTTAGATGCTGAATTGCAGGTTTATGGCGAACTTTTGATGCAGAATAAACGTGGTGCAATTGTGGCAATAGAACCAAGTACGGGCGAAGTGTTGGCGATGATAAGTTCTCCCGGATTTGACCCTAATATGTTAACTTCTACTAAATTAAGAGATAATTACAGTACTCTTGTGCTTGATGAAGATCGCCCAATGTTCAACAGAGCTATTGGCTCTGCTACTTCGCCTCCCGGTTCTACTTTTAAAGTTGTTGATGCTTTAATTGGGTTAAATGAAGGTGTTATAACTACCGAAACGGTGATACCTTGTAATGGCGGCTTTAGTGTTGGATCGCATGTTGTTGGTTGTCATCATGTTGGTGGTGTTAATTTTTATCATTCTATTTCGGGTTCTTGTAATTCTTATTATTGTGAAGTTTTTACTCGTTTGATCAGAAATCCAAAATATGGTTCATTTGAAAATGCGTATAGAAATTGGTATAATCAGCTTCAAAAATTTGGTATTGGTAGAAAAATTGGCATAGATTTACCCGGTGAATATGCCGGGGTTTTATATACAGCCGACAGATTTAATAAAAAACATGGTGTTGGCAAGTGGGGACCATTTCGAATAATTTCGCTGGCTATTGGACAAGGTGAATTGGGCTTAACTGCCTTGCAACTTGCTAATATTGCTGCTACTGTGGCTAACAGAGGGTATTTTTATGTGCCTCATTTAGTTAAAAAAATTATTGGTTTGCCTAATATTGATAGTACTTATCTTAAAAAAAATTATGTTGACATTGATTCTAATTATTTTACGGCAGTAGTTGAAGGTATGGAACAAGTTGTGATTTTTGGAACAGCTGCAAATATTTATTTGCCTGAACTGTCGCAATGCGGAAAAACGGGAACTGCTCAAAATCCTCATGGCGATTACAATTCCGTTTTTATTTCTTTTGCTCCTAAAAATAACCCCAAAATTGCAATTGCTGTGTATGTTGAAAACGGGGGGTATGGATCAGTAACTGCTGCTCCTATTGCTTCTTTAATGATGGAAAAATACATAAATGATACTACTTCAAGACCATATCTTGAAGAATATATGATTTCTAAAAACTTAATGAATAGAGGTGAACGAACTGATAGATGATATTAGAAATGTTTGTTATAAAAATTTTAAAATATTGTAAATAATTGAGAGAACAAAAAAACATATCATTCAAAATAGATTGGCTGCTGATATTGCTTTATGTTTTGATAGTTGGATTAGGCTACTTGAATTTGTATTCTTCTGATTATCAGGCTTCTGTAGATGGAACTTCATTTATTGATACAACATTCGGGAGACAGTTAATTTGGATTGCTGCAAGTTTTTTTATTGCTTTTATTATTATGCTGGTTGACACTGTTGTTTTTTCAATGTTTTCGTATGTTTTTTATGTAATTGTTTTGAGCATATTGTTTTTAGTTTTTGTTTTTGGAGTTGCCACACATGGGGCTAGATCATGGCTTGAAATTGGTGATTTTAAAATTCAACCCTCCGAGTTTGCTAAATTTGCAACCGCCTTAGCTTTATCCCGATTTATTTCTGTTAATGGGTTTAAATTAAAGTTTAATAATTTATTAAATATTGCAATTTCTGTAGGGATAGTCTTTTTTCCGATTTTATTGATTTTACTACAACCTGATGTTGGGTCGGCAATGGTTTATGTGGCTTTTATTTTTGTTTTTTATCGTGAAGGGCTTCCGGGGATTGTGTTATGGTATATTTTTTTAATGACAGTAATTTTTGTGCTTGCTCTCGTTGTTAATCTAACAGCTCTTATTTTAGCAATTACTATTGTTTCTTTAGTATTTTTATATTTTGAACTAAAGAATAAAAAGCATATTGTTAGAAGTGTTATTGTTTTGTTGTCTGTTTTTTCTCTTTTTTATTTTGTTGTCGTTCTTTTTTCTTTAAAATTTGAATTAACATATATTATCCTTGTTTCAATATCTGTTTGGACTATTTATATGTTGATTTCTTTTGCCGGAAAACGACAACCATCTGTTATTATTGTTATTGGATTTTTATTTTCTGGCTTGCTTGTTCAATTTATGACTGATATTGCTTTTCATAAAATTCTGCAACCTCACCAACGTAGTCGTATCGAAGTTCTTTTTGATAATACTATCGACCCCAAAGGAATTGGTTATAATCTTCGACAGTCAAAAATTGCAATTGGCTCAGGTGGTGCAATAGGAAAAGGGTTTTTAAAAGGAACACAAACTAAACTTGATTTTGTGCCTGAACATAATACCGATTTTATTTTTTGTACCGTTGCCGAAGAGTGGGGATTTAGGGGTACTGTAGCCTTTTTTATTCTTTATGCAATGCTGCTTTTTAGGATAGTTTTTAAAGCCGAAAAACAAATTTCCCCTTTTTCAAGAATTTATGGGTATAGCGTTGTTTCAATTTTGTTTATTCATTTTTTTGTGAATATAGGTATGACTATCGGACTGTTGCCTGTTATTGGTATTCCTCTGCCGTTTTTTAGTTACGGAGGTTCTGCTATGTTAGGTTTTACAGTTTTGCTTTTTATTTTTATTAAACTTGACACTGAAAAAGATTTAAAGTTATAATTTTATCAATTTTTAATTCTCTATAAATTGCTGTATTAATAGCAAAAAATAAAAATTTTAAACTATGAAAATAAAACAACTTATAGATAAAGCGTGGGATAATAAAAATTTATTGAAAAATGAAAGTGTTATTGAGGCTATCAAAGAAGTTATTGAACAAGTTGATAAAGGAAAACTAAGAGTAGCCCAACAAATTGGTGGTGAATGGGTTGTAAATGAATGGATTAAAAAGGCAATAGTGCTTTATTTTCCCATTACAAACATGTCAACAATGAATGCCGGTGTTCTAGAATTTCATGATAAAATCCCCTTAAAAACTGGCTATAAAGAGCTTGGAATTAGAGTTGTACCTCATGCCGTTGCTCGTTATGGTGCTTATGTTGCTGCCGGTGTAATTATGATGCCTTCGTATGTAAATATAGGTGCTTACGTTGATACAGGAACTATGGTTGATACTTGGTCAACAGTTGGCTCTTGTGCTCAAATAGGAAAAAATGTTCATATTAGCGGAGGTGTTGGCATAGGTGGTGTTTTAGAGCCTTTGCAAGCTGCTCCGGTTATTATTGAAGATGGAGCTTTTATTGGCTCAAGATGTGTTGTTGTTGAAGGTGTTAGAGTAGGGAAGGAGGCTGTTTTGGGTGCAAATGTTGTGCTTACCGGTTCAACTAAAATATTAGACGTTAGTGGCGACCAACCTGTTGAATATAAGGGATATGTGCCAGATAGGGCTGTTGTAATTCCTGGTACAAGAACCAAAAAATTTCCTGCCGGAGAATATCAAGTTCCTGTTGCCTTAATTATTGGTCGCCGAAAACACTCCACTGATTTGAAAACATCTTTAAATGATGCTCTTAGATCCTTTGATGTTAGTGTTTAGAATAATAATAATTTTAAAATTTTGTAAAGATTTGAGTATTTGAAAATGATCTTTGATGCTTAAATATTATGCTTTTTTGTCAATGATAAATGTTTGTATAAATACGTCAAGTTACATAATTTCTATTGGACTATCTTCTGTTTTAAAAGAATTAAATTGTAATTTAAATGTCAAAATAATTTGTGGGGCTGATAATGCCCCTTTTGATGATTGCGATTTTTTTGTAACTGATAAAAATATTTTTAATTTGCTTAAAACTTATCAATTTGCTGAAAACACTCAAATTTTAATTATTGATGACGATAGTAATAATTTGTTGAATAGTTCTTCTAAAAATAAATTATTTGATAGATTAAATGAAATTTTTTGTTCCAGTCAAAAATTTGAGCAAACTTCTGACGAAATTAGCGAACGTGAACGTGAAATTATTAAACTTGTTGCTAATGGTTTTACTAACAAACAAATAGCCGACCAGCTTTTTTTAAGTGTTCATACTGTTATTACTCACAGAAAAAATATTAGTGCTAAACTGGGAATAAAATCAATTTCCGGTTTAACTATTTATGCTGTTTTAAATGGAATTATTAAGTTGAAAGATTAAAGTTTTAAAGTTAAAAGTTATCAAGTAATTTGTTTTTTGGTTATTTAATAATCATTTTGACAAATTTTTAGCTTAAAAATATAAAATTATGGAATGGTGGTATTATCCTTTATTGATTATTGCAGGCGTTTTTGTTGGATTTTTAAATACTATTGCCGGAAGCGGCTCGTTGATTTCATTACCATTACTTATTTTTTTGGGATTAGATCCTAATACTGCAAATGGAACAAATAGAATTGCTTTATTTATGCAAAGTGTGTCGGCTGTTAGTGGGTTTAAAAAAAATAGCGTTTTTGAACTTAAAGAAGGTATTTTTTACGGTATTCCAGCCGTTATAGGTTCAATCATTGGTGCTTTTATTGCCGTTGAAACTAAACCTCTAGTCTTAAATTATTTTATCGGTGGTATTCTTATTATTATGCTTGTTTTCTTGGCTTTTAATCCGCAGCGCTGGATAAATTCAAACGAAAATAATCAACAAACAAAGCCTAAATTGTGGCAATTTTTTGTTTTCTTTTCGCTTGGTGTTTATGCCGGTTTTTTGCAGGCTGCCGTTGGATTTTTTTGGATTGCTGCTCTTGTTTTTAGTGCCGGTTACGATTTAGTTAAAGCAAATGCTGTAAAAATGTTCATTATAATGTTGTATATGCCTATTACTGCAATAATTTTTGCAATTAACGGGCAAGTTGATTATAAATATGGGTTGTTGCTTGGCATTGGAACAATTGTAGGTGCTCGTTTGGCTGTTGTTACTTCAATAAAAAAAGGTTCGCCTTTTATTAGATATATATTATTGTTTGCTATTTTGGCTTCGGCTATTAAAATTTTCTTCTTTTAAATTGTTAAAAAATAATTTTATTTATTTTTTCATACAATTCACTCGGATTATTTGTAAATAGCTCAATTGATTTGTTTGGTGCTATTAAAATAAAAGTTGGCAGCATATCTACGGCGTATAAATTAGTAATTGGAGAACTCCAACCTAAAACGTCATTTATTAAAATGTGATCAAAATTGTAATTTTTTAGTGTATCTTTTAATATTTGTTCATTTACATCAATAGAAATTTGAACTATTTTAATAGCTGAAAAATTGAGCCTTATTTTTTTAATTGTAATATTGTTCAAATATGCACCGGGCGACCAACTTGCCCAAAAATTTAGTAATATCCAATTCCCTGCTAATGAAGATAGACTGAAATTTTTGCCGGTTATTGTTGTTGCCGAAAAATCTTGTAATTCTGTTGGTTGTGTTTGAAGTTGAGTAATTGGTTGATTTCTAATTAGTTCAACTTCATAGTTTTTTATAAATTTGCAAAATTGTTTATAGTGTTCAATGTTTGAATATTTTTGAGCTAAATTAACTTCGGCTTTTTTAAATGCATTATAAAATGAATCTATGGGTAAAACAGTAGCTCCGGTTAAAAATTTCTCCGAAAAAGCAATTATTACCGACAAAGATGTGTCGTAACGGTTAATAAAATTTACCGAAAAATTTATTTGACTCTCAACAATATCTGAAAAATCTAATCTTTGGTTAATTGCTTCATCTATTTTTAAATTAGTTTGATAAAGATTGTTTTCAAGTTCTTGAATTAATTCGGAATGAACTGAATTTTGAACCTCGTAATTTTTAAGGCTGTTAAAATCGGCTTGTAGTATTATATTATCGTTAGAATCTGCAAGTAAATATATGTAATTATTATTAGAGCTTAATTCAAGTACAAAAAAATCTAATTCAGATGCTGTTCCATGTAGTTCAAATTTTTCGTTGGTTAAAATTACGGAATCTTGAATTTCAATATTATTTGTTGTTCGCCTATATAGTTTAATAACAGTGTTTAAGGGGGCATTTTTTATATTTCCTGATATTGTAAAATTGTAATCGTTGGTGCTTTTTTCTTCTTGATTGCACGAAAATATACTTAACAAAATTAAAATGTATAGAAGTTTTTTCATAATTAATTAAATTTGTTCAAAATTATTAACGCAAATTTAAGGAATATTTTATTTATTGCTAATTAAAATTTTTATTGTAATGAAAAATAGAAATAAAGAAATAGTGGAATTTTTACAGGAGTTGTCTGAAAATAATTCTAAAGAATGGTTCGATTTAAACAGAAGTCGTTATACTGATTTACGTAATTATTTTATCGAAGTAATATCACTTCTTATAGCCGGTGTGAGCTCTTTTGATGCATCGGTTAGTTTTCTTGACCCTAAAAAAAGTATTTTTAGAATAAACCGTGATATTAGGTTTTCTGCAAATAAAAGCCCCTATAAAACAAATTTTGGTGCTTTTATTGTTCCTGAAGGTAAAAAAAGCGGAAATGCCGGATATTACTTGCATCTTGAACCTCAACAATCTTTTGTTGGTGGAGGAATTCATCGTCCTCAAGCAAATATTTTAAATAAAGTACGTTGGTCAATTTACGAAAATATTGATGATTTTGTGGATATTTTAAATGAAGACGATTTTATAAGTAACTATGGCGAAATTAAAGGCGAAAAATTAAAAAATCCGCCTCGTGGATTCGACAAATCTTTTAAATATGTTGATTTGCTTAAGTTTAAAGATTACACTGTAATCAGAAATTTGTCTGTTACAGATTTAACTAAACCTGATTTTGTTGATGTTATAGTTCAAAATTTTAGCAAAATGTATAATTTTAACTTGTTTATTAACAACGCATTAAAAAAATAATGCTTGATTTATTAGTGTAGTTTAAAAAATGTGTTTAACCTTTAAAAAATATAATTGATGTCAATCAATGAAATATTACCAATGTTAGCAATAATTATGGCTTTTGTTATAATTGCGTCGGCATCAAAACAGTTGGGTAATTTATTTGAAAAAATAAAACTGCCTTTAATTACAGGGTTTATTGTTATTGGTGTTCTTGCCGGTCCATACATTCTTAACATGATTTCGGCTGATAGTATTAAAAAGCTCGATTTTGTAAATCAAATTGCTTTAGGATTTATCGGGCTTGCTGCCGGTGCCGAAATGTATTTAAAAGAAATTAGAGAACGAAGCCGGCAAATTGCAATTATGACTACTACACAAATAGTTATAACATTTCTGCTCGGTGTAGGCTTTTTATTTATTTTTATTGATTTGATTCCTTTTGCCCAAAATTTTACACAAACTACTACTTTGGCTTTTATTCTTTTGGCTGCTACAATTTTTATTGCACCATCGTTAGCAACTTCAATTCCGCTTGTTAATGAACTTAGAGCTAAAGGGCCTTTTACTAAAACAGCTCTTGGTGTTACAGTAATGAAAGATATTTTTCTTATTATAATTTTTGCCGTTGTTTATGCTGTTTCTGATATTTTAATATCAGGGCATGAGTTGAATATTTTTGAAGTTTTAATTGTTCTTTTGGATATTTTTTTAAGTCTTAGTTTTGGTTTGGTATATGCTTTTTTGTTTAAATTTGTTATTAAAATTAAAAAGGCTTTTTGGTTTGAAGCAATTTTATTTTTAATTGTTGGTTGGAGTACTTTTTTGTTTTCTGATTTAGTTTTTTTCCTTTCTGATAAATATTTACATGTTCATATACATCTTGAGGCAATTTTGATTGGCATAACCGCAACTTTTTATATTGTTAATTTTACAGGATTAAAAGCAAATATTCAAAAATTGGTTGAAGAAATAGGCCCATACATTTATGTTACTTTTTTTACTCTTGTTGGAGCAAGTTTATTTATAGAATCTTTATTAAAATATTGGCTTATTGCATTGGGCTTGTTTGCATTAAGGCTTGTATTAGTATTTTTGTCTTCTTTTGTTGGCAGTGTAATTTCAAAAGACTCCTGGAAAGAAACTTTTTTAAGTTGGACTCCTCATGTTGCTCAAGCCGGAATTAGTTTGGGGCTTATTAGTATTGTTGCTAATCATTTTACTTCGTTTGGAAAAGATTTTGAAGCTGTTTTAGTTGCTATGATTGTTATAAATCAATTTGTTGGACCTCCATTGATGAAATTTGCAATTGTAAACTTAGGTGAAGCTCACAGAAAATCTGATATTTATGAGTTTGATATGCAAAGAGACGTGTTTATTATCGGACTTGAAGGTAAAGCTATTGTTTTGGCTCGAAGTCTTAAAAAAGCTAACTTAAATGTTATTATTATTTCTGATAGAAATGAGCTGGAAAATGAAGCTTGTACTGATATTGAAATTAGGTTGGTTAAGGAAATAAATTTTGAAACTTTAAGCAAAAATGGTTTTTCGCATGCCGATTCGGTGGTTATTTTAAAAGAAGAAAATGAAGCTTTTCGTATTTCTGAACTAATTTACGAAAATTTTGGAACTCCAAATATTATAGTAAGATTAGAAAATAGAAACAGAATAAAAGATTTTGAAGAACTTGGAGTTATTATTGTAGAACCTGCTTCGGCAATGATTAATTTATTGGAACATTTTGTGCGTTCGCCTCAGGCTACTTCTATACTGCTGGGTAGAGAAAAATCGCAGATTACAGAAGATGTAGAAGTTATTGCAAAAGATGTTCACGGTATTGCTTTAAGGGATTTAAAATTACCTTTGGGTATTTTAGTATTATCTTTAACTCGAAATAAACAATTAATGTTGCCTCACGGATACACACGTTTAAGAATTGGCGATATTGTTACCGTGGTTGGCTCGCAAGAGCAAATTGATATTGTAAGAACTAAATTACAGTTTGATTAGCTGATTGATAGTTTCTTTTGAAAATAGTTTTTTATCTTTTTAAAAGTTTTAATATTTTGAAAAATAGATATAAAAAAATATTTTTTACTTTTGCTAAAATCTTTGTGATTATTTTATCGTATTTATATATTATAAATAGATTAAAAGATGTTGATTTTGCTCAGCTTGTATTCTTCTCAAAAAACCGAACAGTATTTTTATTTTCAGCTTTGTTTTTATCTGTAATTAATTGGAGCATTGAGGCTAAAAAATGGCAGTTTTTAGTGTCTAATGTGCAAAAAATTTCTTTCCCCGAAGCTTTTAAAAATACGCTCGTAGGAATAGTTCTTGGTATGTTTACTCCCAATAGACTCGGCGAAATTGGAGGAAAGGCTTTTTATCTTAATAAAAATAATAAAATTAAGGGTGCAATTGCTGCTTCTTTAGGTAGCTTAGCTCAGTTAACTGTTACTGTTGTTGTTGGTATTTTGGGCTTTGCTATTTTGCTGTTTTTTCTTAAATCGTTTAATTTTTATAATCTTAAATGCTTTTCTATTTGTTTTATGATTTTTGGTATTTTATTGCTATTGTTGTTTTTTAATATAAATAAATTATTGATTTTTATATCTAAATTAAATTTTGCAAAAAAAATAATGCCTAAGCTTGAATTTTTATCTCAATATGATAAATTTAAGTTGTATAAAATATTGATATTAAGCTTTTTACGATATTTAGTTTTTGTTTTTCAATTTTATTTGCTTTTACGTTTTTTTGATGTTCAAATTGATTTTTTTATTGCTATTGCCGGAATTTTTACTGTTTTTTTACTCATGAATGTTTTACCTAATGTTCTAATTGCCGATTTAGGTATCAGAGGTAGCGTATCAATGTTTGTATTGGGGCAATTTGCCTCAAATATTCAAGGAATTTTACTTGCTTCTGTATTTTTGTGGATTATCAACATTTTATTACCTGCGTTTTTGGGGCAATTTTTCCTTCTTAAAACAAAATCAAATGTTGTTTTTTGATAAATTTTATGCTTTATTTTTTACTTTTGATGTTTTTGGGACAAATTTTGCAGTATTAAATAAAAGCCCAAAATATGGACAATCAACTGATATTAAATTATAAGATTATTAAAAAAATAAGTCTTGCCGGACGAATTACTCTCTACACTTCTCATCTTATAGATAACCCAAAGAAAATTTTTATTGCAAAAATTTTTGATAAAACTTTATCTGGCGAACCTGAAGTGCAAAAAAACTTTGATAAAATTTTGCCGCTTGTTGCTAATTTAGATCACCCTAACATTATAAAAATTATAGATTACATTCGCACCGATGATTACATGGCTGTTTTTACCGAGGCTCTTGAAGGTCAAAATTTGCAATTTGTTGTATTAATTAAAGGGCTATCTAAGCAAGCAATTTTAGAAATTTTTACCTCTGTTTTAAAAGCAGTTGAATATGCTCATGGGTTTGGAATTTATCATAAAAATCTTAAGCCTTCTAATGTTTTTATATCAGGAAAATATAAAAATTTAAAGTTGCTTGATTTTTGCGTAACTGAAATATTATCTCTTTATAGACCTGAAAATATTATTAAATATAATATTGAAAATCCTATGTTTATGAGCCCCGAAATGGTTAAAGGTGAAAAAGTTGATTGCAGAACTGATATTTATTCGTTGGGGGTATTGTTGTATTTTATGTTTTCGCACAAAACTCCTTATCTTAAAACGGCTCCAAACAACCTTTTAATAGAAAATGTTATAAACGACCCTGTGCCGGATTTGATAGGTTATAAAGATATTGATGAGATTATAAAAAAAGCAACTGCTAAAAATCCTGATCTTAGATATCAAACTTGTTCTGAATTTTTAGAGGATATTCAAAAAAAATAAATGTATATTATGGTACAGGTTTTTAAAAATAAATTTCAAGTTATAAAATTTGATGAACTTTTTTCAATAATCGAATTTTCGTGGCTGCCCGGTGTTACTAATAAGTTAAATGATAAAAAATATATCGAAGAGCTTAAAATTGGTGCCGATTATATTATAAATTTAAAGCCCCAAAATGTTATAGTTAAATATGAAAATTTCGATTATCCTATTAGCCCTGATGTGCAAGAAAAGGTTAACGATCTGCTTTTGCCGGCTTATTTTGTTGCCAAAATTAAAAAATTAGCATTCCTAAAACCTCATGACATTATTGATGTTTGGGCTGTTGAACAAATAATTGACGAACGAATGATTTTACACACCTTTGATACAAAACTTTTTTCTGATGAACAAAAAGCTTTAGATTGGATTAAAGAGTAGTTTTTGATTTTTGAGTGTTTTTTCTGCTGATATTCAAAAGCTGTGTTTTTATGGTCTATAAATTGTTTTTAGTTGCAAAATTTTAATGTTTGCACCTATTGTAATTGTATCACAGTTTGTTTGATACGAGCGTGTATTGTGGTGGTGGTGAGCGTGGTTATGATCGTGTAAAGCTTCCTTAAAAATCAAACTAAAAAGCAAGCTTAACGAAGCTATTATGATGATGTTTCTTTTTTTTGTCATATTAAAAAACCTGTTTGCCGAAACAAACAGGTGCTTATATAATTTTATAATTGATTTTTAAGACTAAATTGAGCTTTCAATTTTTTCAATGCGTTTTTTTAATGTGTCAATATCAGTTTTGGACGCAAAAGCACAACTGTTCATTGTACAGGCAATAAAATCTTCGAGTTTTTTGTCAAATTTAGCTATTTGTTCGCGAACATTTTTTGCGTACTCTTCTACAATTATTTTGCCTTCAGTTTCAGACATCTCATTTTGCTCAATTAGCTTTTGAACAATTTTTGTTAATTTATCTGTTGTTTTTGCAGCAAATCCTACGCTGAAATATAAAAATTCATTTATATACTTCATGTTATTTTTTTTAAATTATTCTTTTTTATCCGTACCAAGATTTTCAATCTTCGATTCTATTTCATCTAAACGTTTGTTTAAATCATCTATATCGCTCTTTTTTACGAATTTTAATTTTTCAGCTGTTTTACTAACAAAATCTTTCAGTTCTTTTTCTAAATCATCTTTCTTTTTGTCAAAATCTGTAATAAATTCGTCAACTATTTTTTTGCCTTCTTCTGCTGTAATTTTGTTTTTGTCAACTAATTCTTTAACTTTTTTTTCAATATTTTCTTTTGTGCTCACTGTTAAGCCAACACCTGTGTAAAATAATTTTTTGAATAATGAATCTTTGTCTTCGCTCATGATTTTTTGTTTTTAAGTTTTTTCAAATATAATTTATTTTTTTTAAAAATGAAAACCATTTGTCAAAATTATGAAATTTTTAGTTTTAGTGTGGTCTATTTAATTTTAGTTGTTTGTGTTTGATTTTTTTGTCTTAAATTGTTAAAAATAAGTTTTTTAAATTAATAGTGGTTATAAATAAATTATGATGAAAATTGCAAATGTTTTATCTCTATACAGGTACAATTCCTATTTTTAAAAAAGCTTCTTGAGATTTTTCTGTGGTGGATTAAAGGTTTTAAATTCAATTAGTTACTCTAAAATATTTTGAACTGTTTTGTTTTTAAATCTATTCATTTATAAAATTTATAACTTCGGTTAAAAATTCTTCGGGTTTTTCACTATGAACCCAATGTGTGGCATCTTTAATTGTGCAAAATTTTACGTCTGTCATTTTTTTGCTAATGTTTTCAAAATCGGATTTTGTTAAATAATTTGATTTTTCGCCTTTAATAAATAATGTTGGGCATGTAATATTTGACAAATTAACCGAATATTCATTTAAAATAATTGTCAAATTGTCAGCTATGGCTTTTATGTTTATTTTCCATGACATTTTTCCGTCTTTTTCCCGGCGAATGTTTTTCATCATAAAAAATTTTAATCTGCCCGATTTATCAAATGAACTTAATTCATCTAAGGCTTCAGTTCGGCTTTTGTATTTTGATAAATCTACATCTTTAAGCAGTCCAATTAGTTCCGAATGATTGTTGCGTTCTTCAAATTCATTTTTTGTGTAGTTTCGGGGTGCAATATCAACAACAATTAATTTTTCTATTTTATCGGGATATTTTGATGCAAAATTCATTGCAACTTTTCCGCCCAAAGAATGCCCTATCAGGATTGCTGAATTTAATTTTAATTTGTTAAATAATTCTTCTAAATCATCTGTCATTGAGCTAATTGAAAACTCATTGCTGTGTGGTGAACTTCCATGATTTCTTAAATCAGGCATGATAATTTTATTGTTTTTTGATAGCTCTTTTGATATCGAAACCCAGTTATCCGATGCCCCATATAATCCATGTAAAATTACTAAGTTTTTGCCTTCTCCGGTTTCTCTGTAAAAAAGTTCCATATTATCTTTTATTATTTTGCAAATATAAAACAAACTTGGGCGATTATAAAATTCTGAACAACAAATAAAATAATGGCTGTATAATGAGTTAATATTTACGTTCTTTGTATTCAAATACTTAATATAAAAAAAAATACATGAAAAAGAATCGTTTTATTGCTTTAGCTTTATTATCCTTTTTGTTTGTTATTTCCAGCTGTACAAAAAAAGTCGATGAATATGGACTTACAAAGGAAATAAACAATATTATTCCAGATGAAATTCTTACCTCAATGCTCGATATGGGTATGCCTTTAAATGGAGGAAATGAACCTCCTGAAATAATCGGAACTTATTTTGTAAGTCCCTTTATATTAGATAGTAGTAATGTTCCTGATGATGTTTCAGGTAAGTTGTTTGCCGATTTTGTTGTTACTTTTTATGATTTTAATCCTCGAAAATTAACTGTAAAAATTGACTATGATAATGGTATAGAAACCGGTACGGGAGTTGGCTCTTTTATAGTGGGTGAGGGTAATAAATTTAGTGTTTTTTGCGAAATAAAAGCTACTCAATTAGTGCTTTTTAAAGCCGAAGCTACTATGATTTTTACCGGTACTTTAACTGATAATGGTATTGAAGATTTTTGGTATGCTAATTTTATGGTTGATAATCATGGAAATGAGCAAGGTTTATGGATTGAAAATGGTGAAGGTAGAATAATTTATGATAGTGATGGCTTTTCTGAACGAACTGATAATGCCAAAGCCGGAGTAGTTTATGATGATAATTATCCCTCGGCTCTTTCTAAAAAATAAGATATAAAGTAATTGATAATAGTTAATTAAACGCAGAATTTCTGCGTTTTTTTTTGTTTCTTTTTTTATGATGAATTGTTGATTTGAATTTTTGTCGTAAAATCTGCTAAAATGACAGCTATATTTTTAAAAAATGATTTGGCACAAATTGTGGTTATTGGGCTATCAGATTAAACATTTAAAAGTATTTGTAAAATGGCAATAAATATTAAACCTATTGGCGAAAGATTGGTTGTTAAACAAACCGTATCTGAAACAAAAACAAATTCCGGCATTTTTATTCCGGATAGTGCAAAAGAAAAACAAAATTCCGGTGAAGTTGTAGCCGTTGGTAAAATCGAAGGCGATGAAATTAAAGTAGGCGAAAGAGTTTTATATTCAAAATTTGCCGGGTCAGAAATTGAACTTGATGGTGAAAAATTAATTATCCTTGAAAAAAATGACGTTTTAGCGGTTATTTAGTTAATGCTAAAATTTAAATTCTTATTAATTAAAATTAAAAAATATACAAAAAATGGGAAAAGAAATTAAATACAATTTAGAAGCTCGTAGCCTTTTAAAAGAAGGTATCGACATGTTGGCAAATGCCGTAAAAGTTACTTTAGGTCCTAAAGGACGTAATGTGATTATTGAAAAAAAATTTGGGGCTCCTCAAATTACAAAAGATGGTGTTACTGTTGCCAAAGAAATTGAATTTACTGACCACTACAAAAATACCGGAGCTCAACTTATTAAAGAAGTTGCTTCCAAAGCAGGCGATAAAGCCGGAGACGGAACAACTACTGCTACTGTTTTGGCTCAAATTATTTTATCCGAAGGTTTAAAAAATGTTACTGCAGGTGCTAATCCAATGGATTTAAAACGTGGAATTGACAAAGCCGTGAAAAAAGTGGTTGCTCGTTTAGGCGAATTAGCTAAAGGGGTAGGTGACGATTTTAATCAAATTGAAGCTGTTGCAACTATTTCGGCTAATAATGACAACGAAATTGGAAAACTTATTGCCGATGCAATGAGAAAAATTAGCCAAAAAGGTGTTATTACTGTAGAAGAAGCCAAAGGAATGGATACTACTATTGAAGTTGTTGATGGTATGCAATTTGACCGTGGTTATATTTCTCCTTATTTTATTACCGATGGCGAAAAAATGGAAGGTGTTTACGAAAATCCGTTCATTTTAATTTATGATGAAAAAATATCGGTTATGAAAGACCTTTTAAGCGTTCTTGAGCCTGTTGTTCAACAAGGCAGAAGCTTAATTGTTATTGCCGAAGATGTTACCGACGAAGCTCTTGCTACTTTGGTGCTTAACCGTTTACGTAACCCCGGATTTAAAGTTGCTGCTATTAAAGCTCCCGGATTTGGCGACCGTCGTAAGGAAATGCTTGAAGATATTGCTATTCTTACCGGTGGTACTGTTATTTCTAAAGAAAAAGGAATGCAACTTGAAACTGCTACTATTGATATGCTTGGCTCGGCCGAAAAAATTGTAATGGATAAAGAAAACACTACAATTGTTAACGGTCATGGTTCAAACGAAGCTATTGAAACTCGCGTTAAACAAATTGAAGCTCAAATTGCTGCTTCTACTTCTGATTATGATAAGGAAAAACTTGAAGAGCGAAGAGCTAAACTTGCCGGTGGTGTTGCTGTTTTATATGTTGGTGCCGGTTCGGAAATTGAAATGAAAGAAAAGAAAGATAGAGTTGACGATGCTTTAAATGCTACCAGAGCTGCTATCGAAGAAGGTATTATTCCCGGTGGTGGTGTTGCTCTTATCAGATCTATTGATTGTTTAGATGACCTTACTACTGATAATAAAGATCAACAGCTTGGTGTAAAAATAGTAAGACGTGCTTTAGAAGAGCCTTTACGTCAAATTATTGAAAACGCTGGTTTAGAAGGTGCTATTGTTGTTCAAAAAGTAAAAGAAGGTAAAGATGATTTTGGATATAATGCTTTAACCGATAAATACGAAAATTTATTTGAAACTGGTGTTATTGATCCTAAAAAAGTAACCCGTATTGCTATCGAAAATGCTGCTTCTATTGCCGGAATGTTTTTAACTACCGAAGCTGTTATTGTTGACGAACTTAAAGACGAACCTGAAATGCCTGCAATGCCTGCCGGCGGAATGGGTGGAATGTATTAGACTTCATTATATTAATAATGAGACTTTTAAGTTTATTCGCATATTATTTTGTTTTAAAGCTACTCTTTTTGAGTGGCTTTTTTTATTTTCTTGATTAACCATGTTTTTAGGTAAGTGTTTGAATTATAGCATGTTAGCGTTTTGTTTTGCCTTTTACTGGTTCATTTCCTTCTCACAAAACGAAAAATTTGCGGTAATACAGGTTTTTTTTAAAAAAAAAGTATTGAATATAAAAAAAACATATTTCAAAAGATTGATTTGTTTTTTTGCATGCTATTTTTGACTGTTTTTGAGTGATTATAAAAAACAATATAAAGTTATTACTCTTATAAAATTATATTTATCTAAATATTCGTAAAGGTTTTAAAAGTAA
>JAFGXO010000141.1 GCA_016936595.1 Bacteroidales bacterium
AAAACTATCGACAAAATTAAAAATTTCTGAATAAGTTTGGACAAAAAAATGCGAATGTTCAAAAATATTTAAAAAATTTTGGTATTATATAACAATATATATACTTTTGAAAATCTAAGTTTAAACGATAAAATTTTTTTAAAAATTATAACAATCTACAAATGAGTGTATTAGTAAATAAAGATTCTCGTGTAATAGTTCAAGGATTTACCGGAGGTGAAGGAACTTTTCATGCAACACAAATGATAGAGTACGGAACAAATGTTGTTGGCGGTGTAACTCCCGGTAAAGGAGGCCAAATGCATCTTGATAAACCTGTTTTTAACACTGTTGAAGACGCTGTTAAAGCTACAGGTGCCGATGTTTCAATAATTTTTGTGCCGCCGGCTTTTGCTGCAGACGCTATCATGGAAGCTGCCGATGCCGGAATTAAAACTGCTGTGGCTATTAGTGAAGGTATTCCGGTTGAAGATATGGTTAAAGTTAAAAAATATCTTGAAAATAAAGACACAAGATTAATTGGTCCTAATTGCCCGGGTATTATTACTGCCGGCGAAGCAAAAGTAGGAATTATGCCAGGATTTATTTTCCAAAAAGGGAATATTGGAATCGTTTCGCGTTCGGGCACATTAACTTACGAAGCTGTTGATCAAATAACTAAAGTTGGTTTAGGTCAAACTACGGCAATTGGTATTGGTGGCGATCCAATTATTGGAACTACTACTCTTGATGCTGTAAAATTATTTATGGCTGATCCTGAAACAGAAGGAATTGTTATGATTGGTGAAATTGGCGGACAAATGGAAACTGAAGCTGCTCTTTGGATTAAAGAAAATTCAACTAAACCTGTTGTTGGATTTATTGCCGGTCAAACTGCTCCTCCGGGACGAAGAATGGGACACGCCGGTGCAATTATTGGTGGTGCCGAAGATACTGCTGCTGCAAAAATGAAAATCATGAAAGAATGTGGTATTCACGTGGTTGTTTCGCCTGCAGATATTGGTACTAAAATGATTGAAGCTCTTAAAAAATAGATTTTAAATAAGATTTTTCATAGATATTAGTTTAGCCGTCTTTTTTTTATAAAGGCGGTTTTTTTATGCAGTTTTGCTGTGAAAATCAAATAATTAGGGGGAAAATTTAGAGAGATAAAAAAAATCAACTTCAGTTTCTGTAATTATTTACAAAAAAAAGAAGCTGTCTAAAAAAGGCAGCTTCTTTAAAGAATAGAAAAAAAGTGTAATTATTGTTTGATAATTTTGTATTGTACAGAACCTTCATCGTTACTTAAACGAATAATGTATAAACCTGCACTTTGGTTTTTTAAATCAATTTGAGTAGCATTATTTTGCATAGTTGAAGTTGCAATTATTTTACCTGTAATGTCTAAAACATCAACATTATAATTTGCATCAGCGATAATAGTAACTAAACCGTTTGTAGGGTTAGGACCAATTTTAAATTCGGCAGAAATAGTATTAATAGCAGCAGGAACTTCACCAAATACGTCTTCGGTAACAACGTCCATATCAACAACTGAGTAAGTTCTGTTAGGATCGCCGTTCCATTCTCCGCCTCCCCAGCCGTCGCCGATGAAGTATTTATATGCGTAATCACCAATAGAATCAACTCTTGTTAAAGTGTAAATGTTATCACCGTCATCGTCTGTCAAAGTTTGGTTTGTAGGGTCTAAACCCGGTTCAGTCCAATCTAAGAAACTACCGGTAATATAAAGAACGTCGCCTGCAGTAAATAATCCGCTGTCAATTGCACCAGTCATATCAACGTTAAAAGTAACATTGTAAGTTTCAGCAGGAGAAGCAATAACAACATCGTCAACCATATATTGGTATCCATTATTATATTCAAAAACATAAACTATTTGTACTGTTTCGCCTGTAAAAGCAGTTAAATCAACAATTATTGGAGTAGCATATTCGTTATTTGTTGGGTTATCTTCACCAATAAAACTTTCAACTGTAGTGTAATTAGTTCCATCAAATACAAGACAGTAAGTGTTTGAATACCAAGAATTTACAGGGTTGTTAAAGTACCAATGCCAGTAGGTTAAAGTCATGTCTTCAGTTAATTCTAATTCAGGAGACATTAAATAATGAAAGGCATTTCCAGTAGCACCGGCATCGTATCCCAACATTGCAGCATAATCACCAGTGTGAATATATTCAGGATTATCTCCTCCAAATGAGGCAGAATTTCCAACAAACCATGTTGGGTCAAAATCTGTAGTGAAATCTGTAGCAGTTAAATCAGTACCTATTAAGTCTGATGCAGACCAAGTAGTCCAACCTGTAGGCCAAGAAGCTCCAGCTTCGTTTTCAAATCCTTCTTCTAATAAAACAGTTTGAGCATTGATAGAAAGCCCAAACACAATAGCAATTGCTAATATGTATAGTTTTTTCATAAAATAAATTTTTAAATGTTAATAATTTGAAGCAAAGATAACATAAAAAATTTTAGATTGATTAAATATTATGTAAAAAAAACAAAATTAACATTTGTAAAATGCTTGCAGAATACGGATAAAGGGGGGAATGATGGTAAAAAAAAGCTGCCCAATTGGACAGCTTTTAAATAATATTAAAAAACGTGTAATTATTGTTTAATAATTTTGTATTGTACAGAACCTTCGTCGTTGCTTAAACGTACAAAGTATAAACCAGCACTTTGGTTTCTTAAATCAATTTGTGTAGCATTATTTTGCATAGTAGAAGTTGCAATTACTTTTCCGTTAATATCAAATATATTAACGTTGTAATTTGCGTCAGCTTTAATAGTAACTAAACCGCTTGTAGGATTAGGACCAATTTTAACGTCAGCAGAAATAGTATTGATAGCAGCAGGAACTTCACCAAATACGTCTTCGGTAACAACGTCCATATCAACAACAGAGTAAGTTCTGTTAGGATCGCCGTTCCATTCACCGTTGCCCCAACCGTCATTTATAAAGTATTTGTATGCGAAATCACCTACAGTATCAACTCTTGATAAAGTGTAAATGTTATCACCGTCATCGTCAGTCATTGTTTGGTTTGTAGGGTCTAAACCCGGTTCAGGCCAACCTATGAAACTTCCGGTTACATAAAGAACGTCAGTTCCAACTACAAATAATCCGCTGTCAATAGCACCAGTCATATCAACGTTAAAAGTAACATTGTAAGTTGTTTGAGCATTAATAGAAAGCCCAAAAACAATAGCAATTGCTAAAATGTAAAGTTTTTTCATAAAATAAATTTTTAAATGTTAATAATTTAAAGCAAAGATAAAATAAAAAATTTTAAATAATACAAATTTTATGTGTAAAATTTGCAAATATGTAGATATATAATAAATTTCACCCCCTAATTTTTTGCTTTAATAAAGTTTAAATTACATTGATTACTAATATTTTATATTGATTTAAGCTCAAATT
>JAFGXO010000142.1 GCA_016936595.1 Bacteroidales bacterium
TTATCCCTTTTAAATATGCCAAAAACAGAACTACCACTGCCACTCATTGAGGAAAATAAAGCTCCATTTTTATACATAAGATTTTTTATATCGGCAATTTCGTGATGTCTCGAAAAAACAACTTTTTCAAAATCGTTTTTTATAGTTTTTTTCCATGTTTCAATAGGTTTATTAATTAAAATCCTAAGGTCTTCAACATTTTTATTTGGAGTGATATAACTATAAACTTTAGCTGTATTCAATTGCACATAAGGTTTAATTACAATAATTTTATAATCAGATAAATCAAGTTCTATTTTTTCAAGAACATCACCTTTTTGAGACCCCAAAGCCGGTTGGTTTAAGATAAAAAAAGCACAATCGGAACCTAAAAATTTAGCATAATTCATCATTTTTTTATCAGAAAGAGATAAATTAAACATTTCATTTAAAAGTTTAATCATAAAAGCAGCATCTGCAGAGCCGCCCCCCAAACCGGCTCCAAAAGGAATAATTTTATGCAAATGAATTTTTACTTCAGGCAAATTAAAATCCTTTTTTAGAAGAAAATATGCCTTTACCACAAGATTTTTTTCGGCAGGAGCATCTATTTTTAAACCAGTATTTATAAATTCAAATTTCTCATTTTCAACAACTTCCAAAACATCTTTTATCATTACAGGATAAAAAATTGTTTGAATATCATGAAAATTATCCGGGCGTTTTTGCAAAATATTTAGCCCTAAATTTATTTTAGCATTCGGAAAAACAACCATTTTTTTAAGTACAAAGATATAACTTTATGCAGCAAATTTCAAAAAAACATTAAAAACACATATCTTATAAAAACTAAAAACAAATTACATCTATCAAAAACAATACTACACATTTTAAAAAAATTAATTAAAGATAAAGCATTTAACAATTTTTTCGGAAACTTATCTTAAATTTTATTAACTTTGTTGCTTAAAACACTAAAACATATTTGGATTAAATGAAACGTTTTATAATATTACTAATTTTTGCAACAATATCTGTATCAAATATTTACGCAACACACAACCGAGCCGGACAAATTATTTATCGTCATATTTCCGGTTATTCTTACGAAATTGAAATTTGGACTTATACATACACAAAATCTTCGGCAGACAGAGATTCCCTTGACCTGAATTTAGGCGACGGATCAACAATGGTGCTACCGAGAATCAGAAAAACAACTCTTCCCAATTTTTATTACGAAAATGTTTATAGAGGCAGACACACATTTCCCGGACCCGGAACTTTTATTTTGGTTGCCGAAGATCCAAACAGAAACGAAGGAGTATTAAATATTCCAAATTCTGTTAACGTGATGTTTGCACTTACATCTGTTTTACAAATAAATCCGTTTTTAGGACATAACGATGCCCCTATTTTATACACAAAACCTATCGACAAAGCAGCTGTAGGTCAGGTTTTTACACATAACCCCGGAGCTTACGACCCCGACGGCGACAGCCTTTCGTTTAAAATGGATACTTGCAGATACGATAATGGGGCTAAAATACCCGGATTTTCGCTTCCACCCTCAACAAATTCAATATATGTTAATCCTACAACCGGCGATTTAATTTGGGATACTCCCACTCAAGTTGGGGTTTATAATGTTGCAATGCGGATTGAAGAATGGAGAGACGGAGTGATAATTAGTAATGTTATCAGAGATATACAAATTGAAGTTGAAGAAACTGATAATCAACCTCCTGTAATAGCTCCAGTTGAAAATTTATGCGTTGTTGCCGGAGATTTTATTCAATTTGATGTGCATGCATCTGACCCCGACAACGATTTTGTTTTTTTAGAAGCTACCGGAGCACCTTTTTTTGTTGATGTTTCGCCGGCTACTTTCCCCGACAGCATTCCCGCTATAGGAAGTGTTACCGGAACTTTTAAATGGCAAACTGTTTGTGAACATATTTCAAATGCTGTTTACAATGTTACTTTTAAAGCAACAGATGATAATCCGGAAGTTAATTTAACAGATTATCAAACAATGGAAATAAAAATAATTGGGCCGGCTGTTCAATTTACAAGCATCGAAAATTCAAACACCCACGTTATTTTGAAATGGGATAAATCAACTTGTCCAAACGCAACCGGTTACAAAATTTATAGGCGAAACCAAACAGAAAATTTTGTTATTGGTGATTGTCAAACCGGAATACCCGATGAATGGGAATATGATTTTATAAAAGAAATTGTTGATCCTAATACCAATTTTTATGTTAACTCACATGTAACCCCCGGATTTAATTACTGTTACAGAATTGTTGTTATATATAATGATGATATTGAAGGGCAACCTTCTGAAAAAGAATGTATTGAAATTGTAGAAGGAGTACCTATTTTAACACTATCCTCGGTTTTAGAAACGGATATTTCAAACGGTGAAATTCAAGTAAAATGGATAAACCCTATAAATTTTGACACCATTGCATATCAAGGACCTTATAGATATTTGCTTGAAATTTCGCACGATTTATACGGATTAAACTACTCTAACCCAATAATTTACGATGGAATTTCAGTCAACAGTTACAACGATTTAAACATCAATACAACACACAACCCTACATGCTACAGGTTAACTTTGCAATACATGGACACAATTTTAAACGATTTTAAAAACATTGGTTATCCCGCAATTGCCGCAAGCCCCTATTTAAGAATAAAATCCGCTAACAGACGAAATGATTTATATATAGACGAAAATGTTCCGTGGGATAACACAAAGTACATCATTTACAGATTAAACGAAACAACCGGAATCTTTGATTCTATAGGTATTTCACAATCAAAACATTACAGAGATGATAATTTAATTAACCTAAAAGAATATTGTTATAAAGTTAAAACAATAGGTTTTTATTCAGCTGATAGCCTTGCCGATTTAGAAATAATTAACTACTCACAAATTAACTGTGCCACACCGTTGGATACAATACCGCCGTGCTGCCCTATTTTTACCGTTGAAAGTGAATGCGATTTATACCGAAATGTTATAAAATGGAATATGCCAGTCGATTCATGTTATGACGGATTAGCTGAAATTCAACTTTTTTATTCAAGCCGACAATTTGACGGCAACCCCGAACAAATTGCTACATTAACCACTGCCGATACAACTTTTTTTCACTATCCCGACATAACATTAGCCGGATGTTACTCCTTTTCAGCTATCGATTCAGCCGGTAATCAAGCACTTTGCGAAACAGTTCAATGTATTGATATTTGCTCGTATTACGAACTTCCTAACATTTTTACTCCAAATGCCGATAATGTGAACGATTTATATCACCCTTATCCATATAAATTTGTAGAAAGCATTGATATGAAAATTTATAATCGTTGGGGCGATTTAGTGTACGAAACTACCGACCCTGACATTAATTGGAACGGTAAAAATATTAATGGCAATTTAGTTCCCGAAGGTGTATATTATTATATATGTGATGTTTACGAGGAAAGACTAACAGGACTTGAAGCAAGAAATATTTCAGGATTTATTCATATTTATTATCAAAAAGATCAAAACAGACCGTAAATATAAACTAAAATTAAAGTTTTAAAATCTACAACTTATTATTATGTGGAGAAAAAAAACAAACATTTTTTTTGTAATCAAAATTGCATTATTACTTATTCCTTTTTTTGGAGGATATAAAGGAAATGCTCAAAATGCTATTGAATATTATTTTAAAGCAATAGCAGAAAAGGAATACCAAAACATCGACCAAGCAATTATTAACATCAATTTAGCAATAAATATAGAGCCCAATAACGTGGTGTTTTTAACAGAAAGAGGCAAAATTAATATGCAATGCGGAAATTACAATTCAGCAATTTCATACTTTAAAAAAGCCGAAATAATTAAATCAAATTCGGCAAGTTACAATTTAGCACAATGTTATTCATTCAAAAAAAACGTAGATTCTGCGTTGTTTTTTTTAGATAAATATGTTCACTTTTACGATAAAAAACCAATGCCGGATATTGTTTTAGATTCTGCTTTTTATGCAATTAATAAAACATCTGAATGGAACTTTTTTTGGGAAAAAGATTATTACTCAAAAGTAGAAAAGCTAATGCAAGATGTGAGATATAACTACAAATATTTTCAAACAACACTTGCCCTTGAAGGAGTAAATGATATTATAAAAAAATATAAAACCTACGATGAAGCATACTATTACAAAGCAAAAATTCTATTTGACGGAAAAAACTATAAACAAGCACAAAAATTTTGTTCTAAGGCAATAAAATACAACCCTTTAAAACCCGAATATTATTACTTAAGAGCAGAATCATATTTTAAACTTAAAAAATATTCAAAAGCTATTGATGATTTAAATAAATATATAAACATAAACCCTTACAAATCAGAAATTTATCTATTATTATCCGAAGTATGCTATAAAAACAAAAACTATACAGACGCCGCTGCGGCTATTACAAACTACACAAACTACTTCTACAAAGACTACGATGCTCTTTTTTTAGAAGCCCAAATAAATTATGCAGCAGGTGAATTTTTATACACAATAAAAATATTAAATAATTTGCTAAAAATAACACCTAACAACGCTGAATATATTAGTCTAAGAGGCAAGTCTTATCTTGAAACACACTCATACCAATTAGCTTACAACGATTTTAACACATGTCTTGATTTAAAACCACAACTTACAGACATATACTTTTATAGAGGCGTTACAGAATACAATATGAACTTAACAGATGCAGCTTGTGCCGACTGGAAACGAGCAATTAAATATAAAGATTACAAAGCCAACGATTATTATTACGAACATTGTAAAAATTTTGACAGAAATAATCAATAATTTTCAACTTTTTAACACAAATAAACAGTTCATTATCTTAAATTTGCAAGTAAAGAACGATAAAATTTAACATTAAAAATAATACTATGAAAAAAATAGCATTTTTATTACTACTACTTCCAAACATACTATTTGCTCAGGATTTATACTCAAAATTTGCCCAACTTAAATCCGAACTTTTTTACATGGATTCTTTAAATTTAAAAGTAAAAACAATTAGTATAGCACCAAGTGGCGATTGGGTTATGCTATACGAAGATTTCGGATACACCTACAGTGCAATTAATTCCTCAGCAACAAATTATTTAACTAAGTTAAATTCAGAAAAAACAATTATAAAAGATTATGATTTTATTTCCGACACATCTTGGATTTGCATCTCAAAAAACAATGCTTACGCATTCAAATACATACAACAATCTTTAGCCACAAAAGTTAAAGAATTAAATCAAAATAAAGATATAATTTACCAAATTGCCGCCGACGATAATAAATGGGCAATCATTTACAACAGAGGCAAAATAGCATATAACAATCTTCCTAAAAGTGCTATCGACACAATTAACAATTTACAATCCCAAAATAGATTAATAAGATACATTTCATTTTTTGGAAACGATGGTTGGATAATGCTTTACGGAAAAAATGATTTTTCGCACAATAATATACCATATAATCTTGTAAATGAACTAAATGCATTAAAACAAAAAGGCGTTTTAATTAACTTTGTTACTTTTTTTAACCAAGCGTGGATAATCGTTTACGACGAAAACGATTTTATATGTAATTTCTAAAAAAAACTTCACAAATTTTAACAACTAAAAAAACTCTAAAAGTATGGAAATATTAAACTCAATTATTAGCAATGTTGTTGTTTACAGCGATAGAGCTCAAATAACACGCTTAGCAAAAATTTTATTGCCACAAGGCGAAAACACAGTTATTTTTAACGACTTACCAAAAAAAATAGATCCTAAAAGCATTCAGGTAAAAGGAAAAGGAGACGCAATTTTAAACGATATAAAATTTGAAGAAGTTTTTCATAATGAAATTCAAAATCAAGAAGTTTACAAATTGATGAAACAAATAGAAGAAATTCAAAAAGAAATTGATATTTTAGACGAAAACATAGATATTGAAGAAAAAGAACTTGATTTTATTGAAAAAATAATAACTAAAACAACTTTTGTAGGAGAAAAAGAAACCACAAACGGAGAAATAAATCCCGAAAAATGGATTAAAATGGTTGATTTTTATCGCCAAAAAAATGAATACATCACAAAAAAATTAAGAGAATTTAATTATCAAAAAATTGATCTTCAAAATAACATTAAAACATTAAACAATAAAATTGTTTCACTTGGGAACGATAAAAACAAAACAACAAATCAAGTAGAAGTTGTAGTAACAAACAATTCAGAAGCCGAGATTTTGTTCTCGCTAAGCTATATTGTTTACGGAGCTTACTGGAAACCCCTTTACGATATTAGGGTATCAACCCAAACCAGCAGCGTAGCAATTGAATATAAAGCTCAAATTACCCAAAATACAGGCGAAAGTTGGGAAAACGTAAAACTTTCAATCTCTACGGCACAAGTTAATATTTCGGGAACTGTCCCCGAATTAAATGCTTGGCGAATAGGATTTTATAATCCTCCTCCCGTTCCGGAACCCGTAATGAGATCTTTATCGATAAATAAAAAGTCAAAAGTGATGATGGGTAAAATGGACATGAAAGAAGAAATGTTAACAGACGAAGTATTTAACGATGCACCAATGGCAAAACCCCAAGCAAAAATAAAAACAGGAGCAACATCAGTTTTATTTGAAATTCCAAGCCAAAGCACAATACAAAACGACAATCAACCACACAAAGTTAATATAATAATAGAGGAACTTTCGGCTGATTTTACTTACACTATTGTTCCAAAATTATCACAATATGCATATTTAACAGCAAAAATCAAAAACACAACAGATTATCCTTTCCTTCCGGGCGAAAGTAACATTTTTTTAGATGGAAGTTTTGTTGCAACTTCGGTTATGAAACTTATTGCTCCATCAGAAGAATTTGAAACGTCTTTAGGCATTGATGAAGGTATAAAAGTTGAACATAAACTGATTAAAAAATACGAAAAAAACACCGGCTTAATTTCCAAAAAAGCAAATATTGTTTTCGAATATCAAACATCAATAACAAATAACAAGAAAAATAAATACAAAATTGTTAGCTACGACCAAATACCAATTTCAGAACATAGCGATATTAAAGTTGAACTTTTAAAACCTGATTATAAAGAAGATACATCTAACTTAAAAATAGACAAAGAAAAGAGAATTTCATGGCATTTTGAACTCGAAGCCGGAGCAAAAAATTTTATTGATTTTATATTTTCAGTTGAAAGTCCTCGCGACTCTATTCTTGACGGAATTTAAAGCAGAACCAACATAAAAATTTGACATACAATAATATACATAAAAAAGCAAGTTTGATTGAAACATAAATAAGGATAATTAAACAACCTTAAATATTTTACTACTGACAAAAAAGTTAAATAATTTATTGATTTTTTAAA
>JAFGXO010000143.1 GCA_016936595.1 Bacteroidales bacterium
GCTGTAAAAATCATAAGTTCCGCCTTCTGTAACGTTTTTTGTTTGCAGTTGTGTGCCGGTTATGGAGGTTATTTTTGCAGTACCGGTGTAATCAGAAATTAGTTTTAGGTTTCCGGTGGCGGTGGTTGCTTGTCCGTTGTCCACATTTGGGTCGGGCGGTGTTACGTTGTTTTGGGTGTTGCCCAGCACAAACACAAAGTCGCCTTTGTCAAGATATGGGTTGCGTATTTTTCCGTATTGGGGGTGTTGTGCATTACGGCTATAATTAACAACATTATCTTGCAAAAACGAACCAAGTTCTGTTCCTGTTAAATATCCGTCTTTATTTGCATCGGCATAATCGGTAGTTAGGGCGGTTACAAATTGTTGCCTAAATATACTTTCGTCGGGTACGGTTTCGTCGGCAGAGCCGGAAGTAATAAATTGTCGAACCGGTTCGGCAGTTTTGTAAGAAATAATATCCGGCACAGCACGGCTTGTAGCAAATAAAGAACCGGAGAAACAGGCATCAAACAAAAATAATGCGTGTTTGCTTCCTGCTTGTTTTGCGTATTCTTCAATACGGCTCATGGGCATTGCTTTTGCAATAAATCCGGCTTTGTCGTAGTTTGGGTTTGGAGCATCTACGGGCACAATGTATCCGTTTACTTCGCCAAAATTGTTGAGCGTATGTCCGTGTCCGGCAAAATAAAACACTAATCGGTTTTCGGGGTCTTGTCCGTAGGTGGTGATAAAGTCAATAAAGGCTTTGTCAAGTTGTTCTCTGGTTAAATCCATTTTTACAACAACATGAAATCCATTTTGTTCAAGAGCATCTTTTACAAGCGGAATATCTTTTTTTACACCGTCGAGTTTTGGCCAACCGTTGGTATAATTGCTCATACCTATAATAAGAGCATGGCTTTGTTTGTACAGTGTAGTTGTTCCGGTTCCGGCAACTGTTACGGGCGTAAAACCCCTGTTTTGGGCAGTAATTATGCTTGTAAGAAGCAAAAAAGTGAAAAATACGATAATTTTGTTCATAACTTATCTGATTTTGAATTTATTTTATTGCAAATATATAAAAACTTTTTAAATATGTGGTGGCGAGTATTAAATTGTCAGACAAATTTGTCAGACATATAAAAACCTAATCAACAGCCGGTAGTGATTTTTTAATTTTAGAATAATAATAAATAAAAAACCAAACAGTAATAGCCAAAGTAATAATAGCCCCCAAAATATACGAAATTTGTTTAGGCATAAAAAGAGCTTCTTTTGCAACAAAAAGAAAAGTAGTAACAACACCGGTCATAAAAATAGCTGGGAATATTGTTACCCAAAAAAACTTGTGTTTTTTTGCCAAATAAATAGTAATGCCCCATAAAACAATAGTTGCCAACATTTGATTAAACCAGAACATTAACCGCCATAAAGCATCAAATTTAATAAACGTTAAAGCAATAGTAACAGCAAAAAGGGGCAAAGTAATAATCAACCTGTTTTTAATTAAATTTTGCTTTAATTTTGTAAAATCAGCAATAATTAGCCGAGCACTCCGCAGAGCTGTGTCGCCGGTAGTAATTGGAGCAGCAACAACGCCCAAAACAGCTAAAATACCACCAAAAGTACCAAGCCAAGTAGTAGAAATTTTAGAAACAAAGACTGCCGGATTTCCACCTTCTTCAACTAAAAAATGGTTTAATTCGCCCACACCTCCAAAAAAAGTCATTGCAGCAGCAGCCCATATTAATGCCACTATAGATTCTGTTATCATTGCACCATAAAAAACATGCCTGCCAACGGTCTCTTTTTTAATTGTTCTGGCCATTAACGGCGATTGAGTTGAATGAAACCCTGAAATTGCACCACACGAAATTGTAATAAAAATTAAAGGGAAAATGGGATATTCAGAGGCATTAGTTTTCATATTAAAAAAAGCATTATTAAACGATAATTCGGGCACATTTGAACCGTTAAAATAAAGCATAAAACCAATTCCAAGAGCCATAAAAATTAATGCAAACCCAAAAAACGGGTATATTTTACCTATAATTTTATCAATAGGCACAAGAGTAGCAATAAAATAATAAAATATAATTAAAACAATCCAACCCATTAAAACCTGATTAGCAGATAAGGTAATATTTTGACCAATATTAATTTCACCGGTCATTCCAGCAAGAATTTTTGCCGGTCCCATCATAAATGCAGCACCAACAAGAATCATTAAAAAAACAGTAAAAATTCGCATAAACTGCTTAGCTGTTACCCCCATCCACTTGCCAATAACCTCTGCTATCGACTCGCCGTTTTGCCTAAGCGACATCATTCCCGAAAAATAATCATGAACAGCACCACCAAAAATACCACCTATTACAATCCAAATAAATGCAACCGGACCATAAACAGCACCTAAAATTGCACCAAAAACAGGGCCTAAACCAGCAATATCTAAAAACTCAATTAAATAAGCTTTAAAAGTTTGCATTGGCAAATAATCTACATCATCTTGTTTTTTATATGCCGGAGTGGTTCTATTGGCTTCTATTCCAAAAATTTTTTCAACAATTTTACTGTAAAAAAAATATCCAAGCAATAAAATTATTATCGAAACAGTAAATGTAATCATATCAATATATTTCTATCAAAAACAAAATTAAAGCTTTTTGCAGAAATAATAAAATTAATTTTAAAATAAACTTTCGGAAAGTTTTGAAAGTTCAGAAAATTTACCCTATCTTTGCTTAAAATTTTTATTATGAAATTAGACGAAGCAAAAATAAATTTTATAAAATCGTGGGGTAGTTTGGGCACTAAATGGGGAATTAACAAAACATTAGCACAAATTCACGCCCTTTTTTTAATTGAAGATAAACAACTCTCTGCCGATGAAATTATGGATATTTTAAAAATTTCGAGAGGGAACACCAATATGAATGTTAGAATTTTAATGGATTGGGGATTAGTTTACAAAGAGCATAATTTAGGGGAACGTAAAGAATTTTTTGTTGGTGAAAAAGATTTATGGACAGTTTTTAAACGTGTTATAAAATACCGAAAAGAAAAAGAATTTGATCCTATGTTAGAAGTTGTTAAAACATATAAAAACGTAGAAGGAAACACACCCGAAGCTATAAAATTTAAAAATCAACTCGAAAGAATTGAAAAATTTGCAAACGAAGCTGATAGTTTACTCGAAAAATTTTCTAAAATGGACGAAAGTTGGTTCTGGAACAAATTTCTTAAAATGATGACTTAAAAAAAGAGAGCTATAACAAATCAACAATAAAAAACAATTTAACAAAAGACATTTTTTTAACTCATACTTTCAATTAATACAAAAAGTTCAAAAACTTTTAAAAATGAAAAAAATAACAATTACAGGTGCTTTTGGATATTCAGGTAAATACACAACACAAAAGCTCTTAAAAAAAGGATATAAAGTTCAAACAATTACCAATTCGCTCAATAAAAAAAATCCTTTTGGTAATAAAATTGAAGTTTCAAAATTAGAATTTAAAAATCCGGAAAAATTTACGGAAATATTACAAGGAACTGATGTTTTAATAAACACATATTGGGTACGTTTTAACCACAAAAAATTCACTCACAATAAAGCAGTTGAAAACACTAAAATAATGCTTGACGCTGCAAAAAAAGCCGGAGTTAAAAAAATTGTTCATGTAAGCATTACAAACCCTGATAAAAATTCAGATCTTGAATATTTTAAAGGCAAAGCAGAGCTCGAAGAATACTTAAAACAAACAGCAATCCCCTTCTCTATTGTACGTCCTGCTGTTTTATTTGGCGAACAAGATATTCTGATAAACAATATTGCATGGATGATACGCCACATGCCAATAATGGGGATATTTGGGAAAGGAGAATATAAAATTCAGCCAATTTATGTTCACGATTTTGCCGAACTGCTAATTAAAGAGGCTGAAAATGAGCAAAATAACATTGTTAATGCAATTGGAGCAGAAACATTTACTTACAACGAATTAGTTAAAACAATAGCAAAAATAATTGGCAGTAAAAAACCTATTATTAACGTATCGCCATGGTTAGGTTATTGGGTTGGCAAAATTATAAGTTCAATAAAAAAAGATGTAACAATTACCCGCCCCGAAATAAAAGGGTTGATGGATAATCTACTATATGTTGACGATGAACCTGCCGGTAAAACAAAACTTACAGATTGGGCTGAAAAAAACAAAAACACCTTAGGAAAAACTTATTCAAATGAATTATCAAGAAGATAATTAAAAACTACAAATCATCTAACTGATTACAAAGCAATTACATAGTTAGTTGGATATTTTTTTCACCATTTTTTTATGAGAAATACCAACTTCAAAAAATTCATCACCAACAATTAGATAATTCAATTTTTCATAAAAAGGAATAGCTTCTTTTCTGGCGTTAAGTTCAAAATAAGAAAAACCTTTTTCGACAGCAAATTTTTCCGAAAACTCAACCATTTTTCTTCCAATTCCTTTACCCTGTAAATTAACATTTACAGCAACTTGTCGCATTTTCAATGTGTTTTTATCTAAAGGTTTTAAAATCAAAATTCCCACAATTTTATCTCCCTCAAAAGCAGCTATATGAAACTGATCTTTGTCTTGTTGCAAAAACTCTGAAGTAAACGCTAGTCCCAATGGTTTACGTAAAATTTCATCTCTTAAATCAATGGATTTATTATACTCAATAGAGCCAAAAATAATTTCTTTTACAATCATTTTATTTTTTTGCAAAGTAAAAAAAAAATGGTTTAAATATGTAGTTTTTTGTTTTTTAAAAAAATGAGAGTATTTTTGGGCACAAAATTTTTCGTCCTATGAATAAATTTAGACTATTTGACATTCTTGATTTTTCAATCCAAAAATTTTCGCATAAAAACGATATATTGGCTGGAAAAGAAGGAAAAGAATGGGTAAAATACAGTGCCCGTGAGTATAAACGCAAATCAGAAGAAGTTGCTATTGGCTTGCTTGAACTTGGAGTTAAAAAAGGTGATAAAATTGCTACTATATCAAATAATCGTCCCGAATGGAACTTTGTTGATATGGCTTCATCTATGATTGGCATGATACACACACCAATTTATCCAACCCTTACCGAAGAAGATTTTGAATATATTCTAAAACACTCCGAAGCCACTATTCTAATAGTTTCCGATAAATTACTTTACAATAAGCTATCTCCACTTATTTCAAAAGCGAAAAAACTAAAACATTTTTTCACATTTAACGTAATAGACGGTGCTAAAAATTGGTCAGAAATTGTTGATTTAGGTCAAAAAAATTACACAAAAAAAATTGACGAACTAAATAAAATCAAAGCAACAATAAAACCCGATGATTTAGCAACTTTAATATACACATCAGGAACAACAAACAATCCTAAAGGAGTAATGTTAACTCACTGGAATTTTGTTTACCAGATACACAAATTCGTTGATTTAATTGACATAAACGACAGTCATTCGGCACTAAGTTTTTTACCATTATGCCATGTTTTAGAGCGAATAGTAAACTACACATACCAATATCTTGGAACAGGAGTTTATTATGCCGAAGGTTTTCATAAATTAGCCGAAAATATGGCCGAAGTAAGGCCACATATATTTACAACTGTACCTCGCGTTATTGAAAGATTTTACGATAAAATTATTTCAAAAGGCGAAGCACTTGAGGGTATAAAAAAGAAAATTTTCTTTGCAGCACTAAAACACGCCGAAAAATATAAAATTGAAGGAAATAGTATTTTTTACAAAGCACAACTTTCTATCTACGACAACTTAGTATTTAGTCAGTGGCGAAAAGCTTTTGGAAGTAGAATAAAATACATAATTTCTGGCGGAGCAGCATTATCGCCACGATTATCCCGAATTTTTTGGGCTGCCGGAATTCCGGTTCGCGAAGGCTACGGCTTAACCGAAACAGCACCGGTAATAACTTTTACAGGTATGCCTCCCGAAGGAGTGAAACTTGGCAGCGTTGGCAAAAAAATTGGAACAGACCAAGATTTAGTTATCGCAAAAGATGGCGAAATACTCTTTAGAGGACCAAATTTAATGCAAGGATACTACAAAGCACCCGAATTAACTGCCGAAGCAATAGATGACGAAGGTTGGTTTCACACCGGCGATTTAGGAAGCATAGACGACAGAGGTTTTTTAAATATCACAGGCAGAAAAAAGGAAATTTTTAAACTTTCGAACGGAAAATATATTTCGCCTGCAATAATCGAAAATATTTTTATCGAATCTCATTTAATTGAACAAATGATGGTTGTTGGAGAAAACGAAAAATTTGCTGGTGCTTTAATATCTCCAAATTTTGAAACACTTGAACATTTTGCAAAAGAAAATCAAATAAACTATACCGACAACAAAGACCTGATAACACAAAAACCAATTATAGATTTAATAAAAAAAGAAGTTATAAGCCTAAATAAAAAACTTGCTCAATACGAACGAATTACAACCTTTAAAGTTGTTTGTGAAGAATGGTCGCCGGCAACCGGAGAACTATCGGCAACTCTTAAAAAGAAACGACACGTTATTGATGCCAAATATCGTTTTTTAATTGAAGAAATGTTTTCGGCAAAATAATCTGTTTTTATTTCTTTACATTTAAAAATAATTTAGCTTAACTTTGCGTTATCAAAAAAATACAATTGGGTAATACCCTAATTTAACAACGAAAAAAAACTTAAAATGAAAAAAATAGCTATAATTTTCGCATTTGCATTATTATTAGGAGTTTCTTTAAGCTCTTGTAGAAGTACAAAGCCTCCATGTCCGGCATACCAAGCAATTAATGTTGAACAAGTAATAACAAATAACTTGTCTCGTTAATTTACGGCAAAAAAAGCACAACCATTAATAATATATAACATAAAAAAATAGCCGATTAGAACTTTCTAATTCGGCTTTTGTTGTTTTAAATGTTATTATTAACATATATAAAGACTAAACCTGCAAATTAATTCTTAATTTTTTTATTAAAAACACAAACTCCTCAAACTAATAATCGGAATAATACAATAGGAAGAAGCGTGAGTTTAAATTTCCAAAAAAATGTATTAAAAATAATATTGTGCATATCGCTACTATAATTTATTGTATTTAAAGCACTTAATACAAAAAAACACTTTCAAATATAAACCTCACAAACAAAAACATAATAATCTCATAGTAAAGCACTTACAAATCACAGTTTTATTTTTGGGGAAAAACAGAGAAAAAATTAAAAGTTTTTTTTGGCGAATAAATTTTTCGTTTTATCTTTGCAGCACTTTTAAAAAAGCGGGTGTGGTGAAATTGGCAGACACGCTAGACTTAGGATCTAGTGCCGCGAGGCTTGTGGGTTCGAGTCCCTCCACCCGCACTACTAAAAGCTCTTCAAACGAAGAGCTTTTTTATTTTCTCTCCATAATGTTTTTCATGCAACTTTTCGTTTAAATCACATCATTAATAATGATTAAAAAAAACAAAAAAAAATAACATGAAAAGAATGAAACTTTCTCTTTTGCTATTTATTTCAATATTCTTAGCAAACTCTGTTATTGCTCAGCAAGTTAACGTTCAGTATTACGATAACTGGGGGCAAGCAGGTTTTACTTTAGTAGAAACAAAAAACGATGGTGTTATTGTTAACTATTCTATCAAAGATTTTTCATTAGTTACAAATAACATCGATGGTGAAAACTTACAAAACATATCACTACCGGGAGCTTTGTTATTCAACGACGCCGGAATGCCCGACCTACCCGGACAAGGACGAACAATAGCAATCCCCGAAGGATCTACTCCCGTTCTTACAATTGTAAACATCAGAACAGAAATAATACCTAACGTTGATATAGCTCCGGCTCCAATAATTCCAATGGATGCAGATAACCAACCAATGGTTTATAAAAAAGATAATAAGATATACTCAACTGATGCTTTTTATCCCGCAAAACCTGTAATTACTTCTAAAGTTACTCAAATTAGAGGCGTTGATGTTGTTACGCTTGGAGTAACTCCTTTTCAGTATAATCCTGTTACTAAAGAACTTAAAATTATTAGAGACATTGAAGTTGAAATTTCTTTTGAAGGTGGTAACGGAGAATTTGGCAACAATCGTTTAAGAAGCCGATTTTGGGATCCTATTCTAGCCCAAAATTTATTGAATTATAACTCGCTTCCTAAAATCGACTATTCAAAAAATTACAACAATGCAAAAGTTGACGGCGAAGCAGAATATGTTATTTTAACTTTAAATGACCCTGATTTTTTATCCTGGGCTGATTCTATTAAAACATTCAGACGCCAACAAGGAATTTTAACCGAAATTTATACTATTGATGAAATTGGAGGCAACACAGTTACCGCTATAGACAACTGGGTTACTGATATTTACAACAACTGGAGCACTCCTCCGGCAGCTATTCTTATCTTAGCCGACTATGGCACAGGTAGCGACGGAATTACTTCTAATAGTTGGCCTCACCCTTATGCCGGAACTTATGTTTCTGATAATCATTATGCCGATGTTGATGGTGATGATTTACCCGACATAGTTTTTGCAAGAATGACCGCTCAAAATGATGCTCATCTTGAAGTAATGGTTACTAAATTCTTACAGTACGAACGAACTCCTCCTACAAGCGAATATTTTTATAACAATCCTATTACTGCACTTGGTTGGCAAACAGAACGTTGGTTTCAAATTTGCTCTGAAGTTGTTGGTGGATTTTGGAACTCTTTAGGTAAAACAACCGTAAGAATTAACGCAGTTTACGATGGAAACCCTTCATCTGACCCTTGGTCAACTGCAACAAACACTACTACAATTATTAATTATTTTGGACCTAACGGATTAGGATACGTACCTGCAACACCGGCCGAATTAGGAGGTTGGACAGGCGGAAATGCAACTATGATAAACGCTGCTATTAATGCCGGTGCTTTCATGCTTCAACACAGAGATCACGGCTTAGAAACCGGCTGGGGTGAACCAAGTTATACTAATTCTAGTATTTCAGGATTAACAAATTCTGATATGCCTTATATTTGGTCAATTAACTGTTTAACCGGTAATTTTGATTTAGGTTATGAAGTTTTTGCCGAAAAATTCCACCGATACACTTATGACGGACATAACAGTGGAGCTGTTGGTATTATGGCAGCAACTCAAGTATCTTACTCATTTGTAAACGACGCTTTTGTATGGGGAGCTTACGATAATATGTGGCCCGATTTTATGCCTGACTACGGAACTGAATTTCCAAATAATTACATTTATCCTGCTTTTGCAGGTGCTGCCGGAAAACACTTCCTTTACGCCTCAAACTGGCCATATAATACTGATAGCAAGCAAATAACTTACAGACTTTTTCACCAACACGGAGATGCTTTTTTAAATATTTATTCAGAAGTTCCTCAAGATCTTACTGTTGACTGCCCCGATGTTATGATTTTTGGAAACAATACTCTCGATATTACCGTTGATGATGGTGCTGATATTGCTGTTACTTATTTTAATGAGGATAACGAAGAAGTTGATATTTTGGGCTATGCTCATAGCAACGGAGGAACTACAACGGTTACTTTAAACGATGCACCTAATCATGATGAGTTTGTTTTAGTAACAATAACCAAACAAAATTATTATAGATATACTAAATATGTTCAAGTAGTCACCCCAACTGGACCTTATATCGTTAAAAAATCTGTTGCAATTGATGACGCAAACTGGAATGACAACGGAATGGCTGATTATGACGAAGTTTTTAATATTGATTTAGAATTAGAAAACGTTGGAACAGAAACAGCTACCGGTGTAACTGCAACTCTAACAACTACAGATCCTTATGTTACCGGAATGACAAACAACGTTGATGTTGATTTTAGCGATATTGCTGCCGGTTCAACTGCTATAAGCTCCGGAAGTTTTACTGTTGATTTAGCTGATTCTATTCCTGACGGACATAAAATTAGCTTTAATTTAGTTATTTCCGATGGTTCAAAAACTATTTATGAATCATCTTTTAATGTGAATGTAAATGCTCCTGTTCTACAAATTGAATTTGACGATATACAAGATTTAGCCGGTTTAGATTTTTCATCTAGTCCTTTATTATCATTATACGAAGATGAACTTTACTCATACAATATTAGTGTAATTGAAATAGTTGGAAACCAAAACGGAATTTTAGATCCAGGCGAAATTGCAACAATTGTTGTTGATATGGGAAATACCGGACACTCACTTTTTAATAGTGCTATTTGCTGGTTAGAAAGCACTTCGCCTGAAATTATTATTTTAACAGACACTATGCAAATTGGTGATATTGATATTAATGAATACATTCCAGCAGAATTTACTATTTCTGTTTCTAACGATGCATCAATAGGCACACCAATTGAACTTGTTTTCCATCTTATGGGTGGTGCATATCAATACGAAAACACTTTTAGTTTTAGCATTGGTCAAATAATTGAAGACTTTGAAAGTGGAGACTTTTTGAGCTACAATTGGACAATGGGAGGAAACGCAGATTGGTTAGTAGAATCTTCAGATGTTTATGAAGGAGTTTTTTCTGCTCAATCGGGTGATATTAGCGATAACCAAACAAGCTCATTTAGTATTTCAGGTGATGTTGCAATGGACGATGTAATTTCTTTTTATTACAAAGTAGATAGCGAATCAAGTTGGGATTATTTAAGATTTTTCATCGATGGAGTTGAACAAGATGCCTATTCAGGATTAGGAGGAGCTTGGACACAGGCAATTTTTAATGTTTCGGCAGGTACTCATACTTTTAAATGGGAATATGATAAAGATGGCTCAGTTTCAAGTGGAAGTGATTGTGCTTGGATTGATTACATTGAATTCCCTGCAATGAACATGTCTAAAGCAACAAAAGATCCTATTACTATTACAGCTAATGCTTTACCGGCATGGTTAACTTTAACCGACAACGGAGATGGTTCGGCTAATTTATCAGGCACTGCACCTGTTGGAGTAATGACTTATGATGTGGAATTAGAAGCTACTGATGGAACTGCTGTAACTAATCAAATGTTCTCAATAGATGTTCTTCATTTTGTAAATATTCTCGAAAATGATGCTAACATTAACATCTATCCTATTCCGGCTAACAATGTTTTGAATATTGATTTGTCAGAAACCCCAAATAATACTTCGGTAAGTATTTTTAACTCTGTTGGACAAGTTGTGTTAGTTAAACAATTAACTTCAACTAATAACCAAATAGATATAAGTAAGCTTGCAAGCGGAACATATTTTGTTGAAATATTTGACGGAAAAGAATTTACACGTAATAAGTTAATTATCAAATAATTAACACTATTATTTAACTATTTAAAACTGTCTGACATTATTGTTAGACAGTTTTTTTTAATATGTCGCATGTAAAGCATTTAAAATCAAGACTACACATAAAATATTTGAACAAAAAACTAAAATTTGAATAAAAATTATATTTATACAAATAAAAGATCTGATTGAAACAGAAATAATCAAACATGGAAAAAACTTACGTTGGAAGAAAAAATAAATTAGAAGAATTAAATAATTTTTTTTCAGAATCAAAAAAAGGATTAGGTAAATTATTTTTGATAAAAGGAAACGCCGGAATAGGAAAATCTGCATTAGTTAGAGAATTTTTAATATCTAAAAATAATGATCCAGAAATAATAACTGCGGAGGTTGAATGTAACGATAAAGAAAATTTAAATGCTTATGCTCCCTTTAAAGAAATTTTAATACAACTTAATACAAAAAACAACACCAAAGACGATAAAAAAGAAACACGAAAAAAAAATAAAAAATTTTATTGCCGAAGCAGGAAGTTCGTGGATTGGACTTATACCAATTGTTGGAGGATTTGCCTCGGCAGGAATTGAAACCATAAAAGCATACAAAAATTCATTTGCAAATGAAAATGCAGAAAAAATTGAAACCGAAAACGATATTTTTAAAATATTTGAAAATGAATTTAAACGAATAGCCCAAAATAAAACTCTGATAATATTTATTGATGACCTACAATGGGCAGATTCAGCAAGCCTAAATCTACTTTTTTCTTTAAGTAAAAACATAAGAAGTAATCCGTATAAAATTTTGATTATTGGAACATTTAGATTAGATGAAATAAAAATTGGCAGACAAAAAACAACCGAAAACGGCGAAATTATAACCATTAGACACCCTTTTGCCGACAAATTAAACGAACTAAGAAACTATACTAAAAAAGAAAATCACACCTTAGCAAATCCAAATTGGTTTTATGAAACTGAATTAAATGAATTAACAATAACAGACATAAAATCAATAATTAACATTCAATTTAAAAACAACTTACTCCCCGAAAGTTTTTTTAACGACATTTTTAAACTTACAAACGGACACCCGCTTTTTCTGGTTGAAATTGTTGATTATTTAAAAGAAAATAATATCATTACACAAAACGAACAAGATGTTTATGAATTGAAAAACTTTGAACTTCAGGAACTTCCAATATCAGTAAATGCTGGTATCAGCGAAAAACTTGAACGGCTTGATGAAAATCTTAAAAAAATACTGTCGTATGCCAGCATATCTGGCGAAAAATTTATTATTCAGGAAATAGAAAAAATATTAAAAATTGATGAATTTGATTTATTGGACTTTCTTGAAATACTTAACCAAAAATATGATATTTTAACCGAAGAAGAAGCAATAATTGACGATGACTTAATGTTGGATATGTATAGCTTTTCGCAAACATTGGTTCACCGATTTGTTTACGACAATATAGATAACATACGCCGCCGAAGATTACATAAGCATGTTGCGGCAACAATAAAATCGTTGTGGGGCGAAAAAATTGAATACAATGCACATGTCTTTGAAAAATACAACCAACACTTGCAAATATCGCAAGGAATTATTAACAGCAAAACACTTCTAATTTCTAATATTGAACCAATTTCCGCTCAAAGTAACAGTTTAATATATCAAAGCCTTATAGAGGCATCTAAAATAGAGATAGAAAAAGCCTCTCAAAATGCAAAACTTTTAGCCGACGAAGAAACAGTTACACATGCTGAAAAAGCTTTAGCTTTTTTGTCAAAAATAAAAGAAAAAAATGAGCAAACAGAAAAACTCCGTTTTGAAGCGTTTTATTATAAATGGCAAGCGTACTTTTCAAGCAAAAAAATCAAACTTTCTAATAGGGGAAAAGAATTAAGTAGAATTGCAAATGAATTAGCCAATATTGCAGACTTTTTTGAGAAAAATAATACGGCTTCTGCCCAAGAATATTTTACAAGAGTTGCAATGACTTTTACCTTAATTTATGATTACGAAAAAGCTAATAAATATTTTTACAAAGAATATAATAGTTTGCAAAAATATTCATCTTCAGTTGGTTTAGATGAAACAATAATTGAAAAACTTGTTAGAGAAAAAAAATATGACGAAGCATCTGATATTTATTTAAATTGGCAAAAAAAAACCGGCTTTGAAGTATATGAAGACGAACTAATTTTAAACATTGGAATTGCATTAGCAAAAAACAAGGAGGATTTATACTTGCAAAAAGCCGAAAAATTTTTAACTTATGCTTATATGGTTGCCGAAGATAATCAAGATCGGTATGATTTTACCGTTGCTGCATATTATAATGGCGTTATAAAATACAAATTAAAAAAATACAAAGAAGCAAAATATTATCTTGAGATAGCTAAAATAAGATACGAACGATGGAAAAATCCGAAATCTACTTACTGCAACTGGGAATGGGACGATATTTACAGTATCTTAGATGAAATTTTAAAAATTGAAAATAAATAAATATTCATAAAAAATGTTTTTTTGCGAGATGTGATAAAATGATTATCAACAAGTAGCCAGAAGCAGGCTTGAACTGCCGACCTTCCCGATTGTTATCGGGACGCTTTAATCTGCTTAAATGAACAAGTTGTGAATAAAAAAAGCCTCTCACAA
>JAFGXO010000144.1 GCA_016936595.1 Bacteroidales bacterium
TATCTGAATGTAAATATTTTTCTTCAACCATTTCTTAAAAATCATCTCTTGTTAAATTAACTCTAACGTGAAAGGCTTGACGACGGCGGTTTTGGGTGGCTTGCGTAGTGAGGTGGCGAAGCCACCGAAACGAAGCAAGCTACCCAAAACCGCTGGCGTTCAAGCACATGTTATGCAAATTTTTTATTTTTTTCTATCAGGGCAATTACGTGCATCATGATTATATGAGCCGCAAATTGAACAACGTCTTGCTTTTGGACAAGTTTGTGCATTATGTCCTGTTTTACCGCAAATTGAACATCTTTTTACATTAGGGCAATTCCTTGCTGTATGGTTCCCTGAGCCACATATTGAACAAGCCATTATAAATATTTTTTAAATTATTAAACTAATTATCATCAGAATTACAGAGATGAAAAAACTGAAAATTAATGTTTTATTATTATTACTGATTTTGTATATTTCAGTCAATTCAGATTTTATTAAATTTTCATCTGTCCTGTATAAATACTCATACTCTGTTGAAATTTTATTGTAATATATTTTTGTGTTTTTTGTTAGAGTAACATAAATCGAAAACAAAATAAAATCACATAACAACAACACATAGTTTAGAACTAATTTTTCTGCTTTGAGGAAATTATAAATAGCGAACACAATAGTCAATAAACTAAACACATAAAATATTATAGTAATTAAATATTTTACTTTATTGTATTTGTTTATCTTTTCTTGTAAAGTGTTTTTAATATTGTCCATTCTTATAAATTTCTTTCTTTGCCTAAAATAATTGTTAACTGTTCAAGAAAATGAGCATTTAAATTTTTCCTGTTGGTATTAGTAAAGTTCTCTGATTTATATTTGCCATGATAGGATTGTAATATAGAACTATATGGATATACATAATAATCTTTACTGTAATGATTTACACTGAACTCTTCATCAAATTTCTTTCTGTAAGCACCATGCCAATAATAATCCCAAACGTTATCTTCAAAATCCCACCAAACATCTGCTTTTGTAACTAATGTAATGACCCACTTAATGTTTGACATCTCTAACAGAGGAAGCCATTCTTTTAACATTTTTAACTCCATTTGCTTGTAATCATCAATGACATCAAAATTTATTTTGTTGTTTTCATCAAAAATTCGCTTTTGGGTCGTATGTTCTCTTTCATGAAATCCGAATGAAACAACATTAATAATCCCTTCATATTTATTCTCTCTTACTAAGTTCTGAATTTCTCTTTTCCTAACTTCAATTTTTTGACCTTGACCAGGTGTATCAAGAAAGCTAATAGGTATTTTGTCAATCTTTGTGAAATTTTTCTGATTTGCTTGACTTGAATAAGTTACTTGAATGTTTTCTAACTCTTTATTTAAAGAATTTAGAAACTGTGTTTTCCCTGCACCGGTTGCACCTAAAACTAAGATTTGTTTATTTCGTTTAAATATTTTATTAAATAATTTTTCGAAAAATCCCTGTTCGTAAAGATGGTCAAATACATCTGATGCAAATTCTATTGCTATTTTTGCAAATTGCCCCATATTCTAAATTATATTAATTATTTACAAATTTACTTAATCTACCCTTTGTATTTCAGATATTTCATTCAAAACATCTTCCAATGAAATTATTTTTATCAATTCATTTGCAAGTTCAGTGTTTGGTAAATCTGCAATTGAAGTGATTTGCATTTCTGTTTTTAATTCAAAAATGCGTTCTCTGTTTTCAATTGTTGAAACAATATTATTTTGCAATGTTCTATCTGGAATTATATTATTGACCTTTACTGAATATTTGACTTTATATTTTGCCATTTTTCATAATTTTTAAAGTTTGACAATATCAAAATAACTGGTTTGCACTTCGATACCTTTGACAACAATTCCTAATTGCTGTTCGTATGCTGCCAATATTTCTTTTGGCGAAGGTGTTGCTGAACCGTTTTTAATGACTTGAACTGTTGAACCTTTTGGAATTTTATTCCCAATAGTTCTTTTCGCTGTTACTTTAAATGTATATGCCATAATTTAATGAATTTTAATAAATTGCAGAGTTAGCAAAGACTAACTCTGCAATTTATAGATTAATTTTTTGTTGATTTTACTTCAAAAGATTTAATTTTCTTTATTGCTTCTTCTGTTTTTGGTCCATCTGCATTAAAACCTTGACCTGTTACTGCACCGGAAAAAGAAAATACCATTTTTTCGCCGGGTTCAGAAGTTAGGAAACTTAAAAATCTGCTTCCATCGCTATCGTCACTTCTTACTTCTCCGTTTGTTGTAGTTGATAATTCAACGGTTTTCCCTTTATCATCTTTTGCAATCATAGAAACAAAATATTGTCTTGCATCACCAGTGTATGTTTTGATAAGTTCAAATTCTACTGTAATATCGGCATATCCATTATCTCCAATTACAATTTCACATTGACCGCCATCAACCATTTTAAAATATTGTTTTTCTGTTCCTAATATTTTAAATTCAGAAAAAGGAATTGTGTTTAAAACTACTGGCTTTGCTGGTTCTGTTGTTGTATTATCAACTGTATTGTCCGTTGTGGTGGTATTTTCGTTTTGTTTGTTTTCTGTATTGCCGCCACAAGAAACCAAAAATAATACTGAAAATAAAGCAATTATAATAAAACTATATTTTTTCATTTTGATAAAATTTTAAAATTAAACCTACTCTTAACGATTTTCGGAATTATCTCGTCTGATTTTTTAATCAGAAATTACAACAATCTAAAAATTTATTTTAAATTGTCGGACTTCTCGGTCTGATTGATTTGTATTTTTCGAAAATTTTATTTTGCATAACGGAAAGCTACTTGCGGCGGTGGTTTTGGGGTGTTTTTGCGAAGCCGTAGGCGAAGCAAAACACCCCAAAACCACTGACGGCAA
>JAFGXO010000145.1 GCA_016936595.1 Bacteroidales bacterium
AGTTTGTTAATGTCAGATAATTCTATAAGTTATCCTTATTTTAGAACTATCGTAGAAATCTGGAAAATAAAATATTTATATCAGGTTTCACAAATGAAAGGACAAGATTATCGCCTTTCTGAAAACGATTTATATAATAAATTTGTATATTCTCAATATTTAAGTTTTAATATAGGGAAAAGAATTAATTTTTCGCTTTTTGAAACCATAATTCAGTCTTCATACGACAGTTTATTAGTAAAAAGAGGCGTTGAAGTAAATTATTTAAACCCTGTAATATTTTTACGTTCAGTAGAATACAATATTGGAACATTTGATAACGTATTGGTTGGTGTTTCGGGGCATCTGAAAATTTTTAAATCCGGAATGCTTTATGGACAAGTATTTATAGATGAATTTATACTCTCGCACATAAAATCATCTGATGAATATTGGGACGAAAAATACGGCATTCAAGCAGGAATAAAATTTTACAACACATTTGGAGTTAAAGATTTATTCGCCCAAGCAGAGCTGAATGCAGTACGCCCCTACACCTACTCGCATTTATACGGAATAGGCTCATATACAAACAATTATCAACCAATTGCTCACCCTCTTGGTTCAAATTTTGCCGAAGCACTTGGAATTTTAGGATACTCATACAAAAACATTTATGCTCAAGCCAAAATTGTTTATTCACAATACGGCGAAAACGACTCACTTAACTATGGTAGAAATCCACAACTACCCTACATTACACGTGTTTCTGATGAGAATATAAACTGGTTTCAGGGAGATAAAACAAATTTAAAATATGCTGAAATGATGTTTGGCTACTCAAAAAAACAAACAATATCATTAACAGTAGCTTACAGAAGCATTAGCGGAACACAAACAAATATGCAAAATTTAATAATAATGTTTGGATTAAGTAGTCCATTATTCTACAATAAATATTATGACTGGAACTAAATTTAAAAACAGTAAAAATTAAGCATATTTTAACAAACTTTCAATAATCCTACGATTATTTGATAAACGAGGAATTTTATGCTGTCCACCTAACTTATTGTTATTTTTTTGCCAATCAAAAAATAAATTTTTACGAGCAACAATAAGTTGAGGCACCCCTAATGTTATATTTTTATATCTTTTAGACTCGTAATCGGAATTTAACAACTTTAAAGTATCATCAAGAACTTTCAAGAACTTTTCAACATTTTGGGGTTTTTTTTGAAATTCAATAAGCCACTGATGAGCACCGGATTTTTCGTCACTCATGTATACCGGAGCAGCCGTATATTCGAGCACTTCAGCATTAGTAGCCTGTGCGGCTTTTTTTATAGCAATGTCAGAATTTTCAACAATAAGTTCTTCGCCAAAAGCATTGATAAAATGTTTTGTACGTCCTGTAATTTTAATTTTATAAGGTTTTAAAGAAGTAAACATCACCGTATCACCAATAATATATCGCCATAATCCACCGTTTGTAGAAATAACCAAAGCATAATTCTTATTTAATTCAACTTGGTTAATCATTACCGCTTTTCTATTGGGATCATCAAATTCAGACATAGGAATAAATTCATAAAAAATCCCATAATCAAGCATCAAAAGCATATCTTCGGCATCAGGTTCATCTTGCATTGCAAAAAAACCTTCCGAAGCATTATAAGTTTCAAAATATCTCATTTTAGAAGAATCAATAACCTTGTGATATTGTTCAACATAAGGAGTAAAACTAACTCCTCCGTGTAAAAAAACTTCAAGATTTGGCCAAACCTCCATAATATCAGACTTTCCGGTAATTTCCAAAATGCGTTTGAGTAGAACAAGCGTCCACGAAGGCACACCGGCCATAGAAGTAACATTCTGTTTTATTGTTTTTTGAGCAATTAATTCAATTTTTTCTTCCCATTCAGGGTGAAGAGCAACAGCCTTATTAGGAGTTCTAACAATATTTGCCCAAAACGGCAAATTAGACATAAGAACGGCAGATAAATCACCGTAAAAAATATTATTATCGTAAGTATTAATTTGCTGAGAACCCCCAATTGCAAGCGACTTACCCAAAACAAGTTTATTATCAGGATATATTTTTGAATAAATTGCAATAAAATCTTTACCTGAGCGAAAATGACATTCTTTTAAAGATTCTTGAGATATTGGTATATATTTACTTTTATCATTAGTTGTACCGGAAGATTTTGCAAAATATTTTATCTGTGTAGACCACAAAATATTTTGTTCTCCTGATCTAACACGCTCAATATAAGGATGTAAATCTTCATAAAAATTAAGAGGAACGCTTTCATGGAAAATACTTATTGCATTTGTTTTATCATCAAGAATTTTGTTATATTCGTATTTTTCTCCCCAAAAAGTATCTTTAGCAGCCTCAATCAAGTTAAAAAATTGTTTTTTTTGAACCTCAACCGAATTTTTTTTAAAAAATTCAATTTCTTCAAGGCGTTTAAAATTTGCCCAACTAATAAGTTTTGGAATTAATGACATATACCGTATAATTTTATTTGAAACTAATATTTGAAGAAAAAATATTTTTCTTAAAAGGTTTAATCGATTAAATTTTTATTCATTTAAAGAAACAAGGGCGATCATAAGTTTTTCGAGTTTGTTTTTAGAGTTATAATCAGAACAAGTAAAATTATTGAGCATCATGGCAAAAGCAATTTCTCTGCCCGAATTAGAAGTTGTGTAACCGGCATAACATCTTACTTTTCGTATTGAACCACTTTTGGCATGTATTTTACTGTAAGCAACTGTATTAACACAAACAGATTTTAATGTGCCGCTTACTCCTGAAACAGGAAGAGAATTATAAAAAGTTTGATAATAATTACTTGTATTAAACATATAATTAAGCACAAAAACCAATTGCTTTGCCGAAACCGAATTATAATACGACAAACCACTTCCATCATTAATTGACATTCCTCTAATATCCATACCTTTAGAAGCCCAAAAACTTTCCATTGCATCAGAAGCTGATTTAGTGTCGTTTACTCCGGTTCTTGTTAAGCCAACATGAATTAATAAATGTTCGGCAAAAAGATTAATGCTATGCATATTTAATTGATAAATAATATCAGAAAGAGCAGGCGAAAAAGTGGAAAATATTTTTTGTCGATTTGAAGTGTTAAATTTATCGTCATCTAATATGCGAATAGTAGATGGTGTATCGCTTACAGGAATACCTTCGCTCACTAAAGTGTTGTGCAATTCCATTGCTGCAAACAAAGCAGGATCAGGCATTGCACCCTTAACTTTAAAGTCTGTTCGGGCTAATGGTAGCTCCCCTCTAATATATCTATGAAAAGTGTAAGGTGCACCATAAATATATGAGTTATCAGAAGTTGTATTAGCTGCAGTTACAGTATTATCAATAGTCATTCCCGGAATCTCAGGTTCAACTTTTGTGATGTATGTTTTGCCGCCAATTGTAGAGCTTGTGTTAAAATAAAGAGTGTATAAATCATCGTAGATAGTTAAACCACAAGCACCTGCACCAAAATAATTAGACATATCTTCCCACGACCAAGTAGGTGGTGTAATATCCCACGTATAAATTGTTGCATCGGCAATAATTCGTCCGTTAATTGTATCAATTCCGTATGATTTTATTACATAAACCCATTCTTTAAGAAACTGTTTGTATTTAGTTGATGTAAAGTATTTTGAACCTAAGGTAGGATCGGCACCTCCTTTAATATAAATATTTCCATGCAAAGTATTAGTTGCTGTATCAATGTATCCATCATATTGAAGTTGCGTTTCAAATTTATACGTAGGACTTAAAACTTCAAGGGCAGCAGCACTTGTTATAACTTTCATAGTAGAAGCTGATTTTAAACCCAAATCAGGATTAAGTTCAGCTATAACTTCACCGGTATTAACATCAATTGCATAAAAACCTATTGAGCCATAAGCCAAATCGGGGTCATCTTGCAACCGCTTTAATTCCAAATTAACAACATGATTTTGATTTTTTAAAGCAACCTGAGACAATAAGCTGAAATTAAACAAAACAAGCAATATAAAAACATAAACTTTATTCATAAAATATATTTTACTGCAAAGTTAAAAAAAATTTGGAGGCTCTAAAACAACACTTCATTTAATTAATAATTAAGAGTTAAAATAATTTCAAAAGCATAAGAAATTAAAAATTTCAACTCTTATATAATTAACAAACAAACAATTACCAGCTAATTAAAAAAACTTTATAAAAAAAAATACTTTAGCTGTTTTTTAAAAAATTTAAGCATACAAAGGAATTTAAAAAATAGACATTTGTGTTTTTGTTGTCAGTAATTCAAGCGAATACATACCTTTAACCGAATTACCTTTTTTGTTTAATTTTGGACTCCAAACAGCAACAGAATATTTTCCCGGATGAACAGCAACAATACCACCGCCTACTCCACTTTTGCCGGGCAAACCAACTTTAAAAGCAAATTCGCCGGCTTCGTCGTAAAATCCGCATGTTTGCATAATAGCATTTATCCGTTTGGTTTTGCTTGTCGAAATTATTTCCTCTGAAGAATTAACAAGTTTTCCTCCGTTTGCAAAAAGCAAAAATGTTTCCGACAATTCTTTACAAGACATTTCAATAGAACACAAATTGAAATAAAAATCCAAAACTTCATCAACATTATTTTTAATATTACCAAAAGCTTTCATAAAGTTTAAAATTGCAGCATTTCGGTAACCATGTGTTTTTTCGGATTCGGCTATTTCTTTATTATAAACAATATTTTTATTGTTAGAAATCAACTTAACAAAATCTAAAAATTCAACTTTAGGATTATCAAGATGTTCCATAAGCACATCGCAAACAACAAGAGCTCCGGCATTAATAAACGGATTTCGTGGTATTCCATTTTCAAATTCAAGTTGAACAAGCGAATTAAATGGATCGCCCGAAGGTTCAACATCTACTCTTTTCCATAAATTTTCGCCTAAAATTTTATACGCATAAGTTAACGAAAAAACTTTTGCTATGCTCTGTATCGAAAACTTTTCATCATAATCACCGTAAAAAAAAAAATTGATTATCGAGAGTAACCAAATTAAGGCCGTATTTATGTGGATTAACTTTTGATAAAACCGGAATATAATCAGCAACGATACCGTTATCTTTAATATTTAACACTTCTGATGCAATTTCTGCTATAAATTTACCATATTCCATTTGAAAATATTTCTACAAAAATACAAAAAACAAAACATTACTTGTATTATTTTGCTAAAGAAAGAAAACATAATAAACAAAAAACAGAGTTCATGCAATAAATAAATATAAAAATACAAAAATTACAGAATACATAAACAACAGCAACATGCATAAACAACTCATTATCAGCACAATAAAAAAAATAAAATTCAGACTTGAATATTTTTAAATTGTTAGAAAAAAAATTTAAATTCGTAGCAAATTAAATCATCAAAATATTTATATACCATGAAACTTAATTTAAACGATTTTCCTTACTTAACCGACACTCACAAAATGATTCGCGAAAGTGTAAGAGATTTTGCCGAACGCGAAATAGCACCAGTTGCTCAAGAACTTGACGAAAAAGCGATATTTTCGTACGATTTGACAAAAAAAATGGGAGAAATGGGGCTAATGGGCATTACAACACCCGAAGAATATGGCGGTCAAGGCCTTGATTATTTAGCGTATGTTATTGCTGTTGAAGAACTTTCGAGAGTTGACAGTTCTCAAGGTGCAACAGTTGCAGCACATAATTCTTTAGGCATGGGTCCAATACTAAATTACGGAACCGAAGAACAAAAGAGAAAATATTTGCCAAAATTAGTTTCGGGCGATGCTCTTTGGTCGTTTGGACTTACCGAACCCGCCGCAGGCAGCGATTCAAGAGGCACAAAAACAAACGCAAAATTTGATAACGGAATTTGGACTATAAACGGATCTAAAACATTTATCACAAACGGTGCATCAAAAATAAACATTGGAACTACTGCTCAAACAGTTACAGGAGAATTTGAAAACGGCAAAAAAGAATTTACAACCTTTTTAGTTGATGCCGACACCGAAGGATTTGTACGAAAAAAATTAGAAAATAAAATGATGTGGCGAGCTTCGGACACCGCAGAATTATTTTTTACTGATGTTAAAGTACCCGACGAAAACATTCTGGGCGAAAGAGGCAAAGGTTCACACATTATGCTTGCAACTTTAGACAGCGGACGTTTAGCTATTGGAGCAATGGGATTAGGATTAGCTCAAGGAGCCTTTGAAATGTCGATACAATATGCAAAAGAACGCAAACAATTTGGTCGCCCGATTGCTCAATTTGAAGCAATTGCATTTTACATTGCAGATATGGGCACAAAAATTGAAGCCGCCAGAAATTTACTTTACAGGGCAACATATTTAAAAACTATTGGCAAAAAGTTTTCGCTTGAAGCAGCAATGGCAAAATATTACTGCTCGGAAGTAGCCAAAGAAGTTGCCGATTTAGGCGTTCAAATTCATGGGGGTTATGGTTTAATGAAAGACTACGCTATTGAACGTTTTTACAGAGACCAACGTTTATTACAAATAGGCGAAGGAACTTCGGAAATTCAAAAATTAGTTATTTCGAGATATTTAACAACTGATTAATACAAACAACCCCGCAAATACAAACTGCGGGGTTTATTTTTTCTAATCTTTTTTACTCGATAGAGCCCTTTCAAGAATAGAACCAATCCATTTTTCGATTGCAGAAAAAACATATTCTACAGTTAAGCCCGAAAGATACGCAACAATTAGCGGCCCCATTGAACGAACAATTATAAAACTTTCTTGTTGTTTTATATCTCCCCAAAAAACACCTACAGCTAAACCGGCAATAGTACCAAGAATTAATCTTAAAATATGAGTAATATTGCTTTCTTTAGTATATTTCATTCTAATAGTTTGTTTGCTTAAATCGCGTAAAACAAAGGTTAAAGCACCTAAAAGGCCATAAAAAAGAGGTAAAATATACAAACCTATAACCAGCACATAATTTTGGGATTGCTGAATAATTTCAATATTCGTGCTTAGTGTTTGTTCTGGAGCAATAGGAAATCCGGGTGGCGAAGGCTCAACATCTGTAACAAATTCATTATCAATCGCATTAAAATCATTATTATTATTGTTGTTTTTTGAAAAAAAGAAAAAATCGTCGATAAAAGTAACCCACTCGTGCAAAAGTTTAATATTACTTTCTTTTTCTGTGTTAACTTCGTAAAGCTGGTTTAATAATTTATCTTGTTTTTGTTGAGCACTCAGATTTAAATTATCGCTAATAACTTCAATTTCATCAAGTTGTTCTTCAATAGCTAAACTTTGTTCATTTGCTGCCTGAATACGATTTAGTCTAATTGTTCCAATAGAAAAATAAATATGCAATAAGAGCATCAACACCATAGTAATAACTGCAAAAGCAGTATAAAACCTTACTGTTTTAAAAGCTAAAGTTTGTCGTCGGGTAATTTTAAAGAAACGTTGAAAAAAATTGGGAGTTTTAATTACAGTCTCCTGAGAAGCTTTTAAACTATCAACAGTAACAGGTTTAATTAATTTTGTTAAATTTTTATATGATACCCAAAATCTTATTTCAATTTCTCTATCCCAATTATTTTGAATAATATTTTTTTTAGCATCGGTAATAGTTTCAACATCTTTCTCGCAGATATCTTTACCTACTTCGGTACTATAAAATAAAACAAGCTCAGCGTTCTTAAGAGCATCTAACACCAACTCCGAAGCTTTAAAATTTAATGATGATATATTTTCTTTCTCCATAGTTATTTTATTGATTTTCAGTTATTTAAAACATCAAAATTCTAAAAAAATCACAATAAAAGTAACAAAAAAATTCAACAACAAACAAAATTTTCTAATTTTAATTATTAAAATATTAGTTTTGTAAAAATCATCAAAAAATTTATTATCAATGAAAAAATCTTTTTTACTAACTATATTTCTATTCTTATTTGTTCAATTTTATCCTCAAACACATAGAGATTCAATAGACGTAATAAATTACGAAATTAGCCTTGAAATTGATAATTTTAGAAACAAACAAATATCAGGCAACACAACACTAACCTTAGTAACAATTTTTGACAATGCAACAACTATAAAACTTGATTTACTCGGCTTTAATATTGAAAAAATTACTGTAAACGGCAAAAAATCAAATAATTGGACTTACAAAAACGACATCATTAAAATATTTTTTAAAAAAGAAATAAATACAACCGATACCACAAAAATAACAGTTTATTACAACGGTTCGCCACAAGAAGACGCATCGTGGGGAGGGTTTTATTTTTCGGGAATTGATGCGTTTAATATGGGCGTTGGAATGAGTTCTGTCCCCCACTCTTTTGGGCGGGCTTGGTTTCCGTGCATTGACAACTTTACCGATAAAGCCTCTTACAATTATAATATTACAACCAACAAAAAATACAAAGCAGTTTGTGGCGGAATACTTACGAACAAAACAAACCTAAACTCCAATCAAATAACATATCATTGGACACAAAAAAAAGAAATTCCCACATATTTAGCTTCCGTTTCCGTTTCTGATTACGAAATAATTGATGATGTTTACAACGGTATAAAACAAAATATACCTATCCAAATTTACATCTACAAAGGAAAAAAATCAGCTGCTCAAAAAAGTTTAATAAATTTAAAATCAACAATGGCTGTTTTTGAAAAACTTTTTGGTGCATATCCTTGGGATAGAATTGGTTACAATGAAGTATCCTTTGGGTCGGGAGCTATGGAACACGCCGAAAACATTTCAATTTCAAAATATGCCTTTGATGGAAGTTTAAACAACGAAAGTCTTATTTATCATGAACTTTCGCATAGCTGGTTTGGAAATTTTGTAACATGCAAAACAGCACAAGACATGTGGCTTAACGAAGGTTGGGCATCATATTGTGAATCATTATTTTTTGAAAACATTTATGGAAATGAAAAATTCAGACAGCACAATAGAATGAGAAATTTTGAAGTGCTTCACCTTGCACATCAATATGATCATGGATATCGTTCGGTTGCAAATATGGAATTAACACAAACTTACGGCAAAACCGTTTACGAAAAAGGAGCAAATGTTATTCACACACTCCGATTTTATATGGGCGACTCCTTATTTTTTCCGGCAGTAAGATATTATCTGCAAAAATTCGCTTTTTCAACAGCTTCTACCAAAGATTTGAAGTTAGCCCTTGAAGAATCTTCAGGAATTGATTTAACAGATTTTTTTGATTTTTGGGTATATTCAAAAGGATTTAATTTTTACCAAATTGATAATTTTTCAGTAGTTTCAAGCGGCACAAAATATAATGTTACAGTCAAAATAAATCAGCAAATTTCACAATCCGACACTTTTGCTAATCACAATAAAGTTGAAATTTATTTTATGGACAGCAGTTTTAATACAGTTAGCAAAATTATAGATTTTTACGGTATTTCGGGCAAAGCAACGTTTACATTACCATTTAGCCCTCAGCTTGTTATGTGTGATTTATACGAACATATTGCCGATGCAACAATCGACAAATACTCATTTATTGTAAACAAAAATAATTATGTTTTTGACGAAAGTTTTGCCGACATTAATGTTTCAAAAATAACCGACACCGCATTTGTAAGAGTATCCTGCAATGTAATTGAACCCGATAATTCAGAGATACCCGGATATATGTTCCAAAAAAACTTTTATTGGACCATAGAAAGCATCACAAAAGGGGATTTTAAAGCCGAAATAAAACTGTACTTAACACGTTTAATGGATATGAATTTCACTCGACTTTTTAAACCGGCAGATTATATTTTAATGTACAGAGAAAACAACAGACAAAAATGGCAAGAAATTAATTTTAAACTAAATAACGATCATATTAGCACAGAATTTAAAAACGGTCAATTTGCTTTGGCTGTTAAAACTTATGAATAAAAAACATCTTAAAATAATTTACTATGAATAATTTACTCGAAAGATTTATAAGATACATAAAAATTGACACCGAATCGGATAACAATTCAGAAAATACTCCATCAACAAGCAAACAATTTAATCTTGCAAAAATTTTAGTTGAAGAACTTAAAAATTTAGGCTTACAAGATGCTCATGTCGATGAAAAATGTTATGTCATGGCAACTTTGCCTTCAAATATCGAAAAAAAAGTTCCAACGATAGGCTTTATTGCTCACATGGACACATCTCCTGATTTTTCGGGGAAAGATGTAACACCTCAAATTATAAAAAATTATAACGGCAAAGACATCACCCTAAACGAAAACCCAAAAATTATTCTATCAACATCTGATTTTCCCGATCTTAAAAAATACGTAGGAAAAACACTCATAACAACAGATGGAACAACACTTTTAGGTGCCGACGATAAAGCCGGAATAGCCGAAATAATGACTGCTTTAGAATATCTGAAAAAAAATCCTGAAACTAAACACGGTACTCTAAAAATAGGATATACTCCAGATGAAGAAATTGGACGAGGTGCAGATTATTTTGATGTTGAAAAATTTAATGCTGATTTTGCTTATACCATTGATGGAGGACCAATTGGAGAACTTGAATACGAAAATTTTAATGCTGCCGGAGCAAAAATTACTGTTTTAGGACGAAATGTTCACCCGGGAACAGCAAAAAATCAAATGATTAATGCTCAGCATATTGCAATGGAATTTAATTCCTTACTACCTTCTAATCAACGCCCTGAACACACCGAAAAATACGAAGGTTTTTTTCATTTAATTAGTTTTATTGGTGATGTTGAAAGAACTGAACTTCAATACATAATTAGAGATCACGACAAAAAACTTTTTAAAAAAAAGAAAAAATTAATGCTACAAATTGCCGATTTTTTAAATAATAAATACCAAAGGGAATTGATTCAAGCAGAAATTAAAGATCAGTATTTGAATATGAAAGAAAAAATTGAGCCTGTTATGCACATTGTTGAATTAGCAGAAAAAGCAATGAAACAAGTTGACGTTAAACCAAATATAAAAGCAATTAGAGGAGGAACAGACGGTGCCAGACTTTCGTTTATGGGCTTGCCTACGCCAAATATTTTTGGAGGTGGTCATAACTTTCATGGCAAATTTGAATTTATACCACTTGAATCTATGCAAAAAGCAGTAGAAGTTATTGTTAAAATTATTGAACTAAATGCAGAACAATAAAAAAAAACATTGATAAAAACAACAATTTTTTTCGAGATTAAACACACTAATTCCATAACGCAAAACGCTTAATTTTAGCGTTTTGCGTTTTTTTTTATTACACCTAAAATATAGTTTGCTGACCAACAGGAACTTTATGAGTTAAAATTTCAACATTGTAACCACTATGCGAACGTACGTTAAAAACAAATTCATTATCTAAAATTAAATATTGGCCTTTAATTCCGGTTAATACACCACTTATAATAGGCTGTTTGTCCAATTTTAAAGATTTTATTTTCACAGGGGTTTTTTCGTGAGGATAATGAATAGACACAACTTCATCATTTCTAACAATATATTTTTTAAAATCATCAGGCAATAAATCCAATGCTTTCTTTTTAGCTTCAATTAAACAATCGGAAGTTTTTTCGTTTTTCAGCATTTTTTGCCAAGCAGTTTTATCAGTAAAAAAGTCTTTCAAAAAAACCTCAATCAATCCGGCAAGCTGTCGATAAGGCGTTTTGGCAATTTTAATGGCAGTATCAGCCCCTTGATCAATCCATCTTGTTGGAATTTGACTTTCGCGAGTTACACCAACTTTTATATCACTTGTTTTAGCCAAATAAACATAATGAGGTTTTAAGCAACCTTGCTTAGCCCATTCCATATCCCTTGAAATACCCTCGTGAGCTAAACATTTTTCAGGTTGCATAACACATACGTCAGCTTCGGGAGCAGTTTGAAAACACTGATAACAAAGCCCTTGAGCAAACGAAGTTTTTGTTACCCGTCCACATTTTATACAGTTAATTTGTCCGGTATATTTTAGTTCAATTTTTTTACCAATTAAATTATTAACTTCTAAAACCTCTTTATTACTAACTAACTTATATTTAACAACTTCCTGCAAGTTAGATTGCATTTTTTCTAAAATAAAATGTGGCATAATTCTAATTTTAATCAGCAAATATATAAAATTTAAGTAAATAGTTCATTTTTTTTTAAATTATGAAACCAAAACTTAAAATTTCGATTTCTTTAACTTGAAAAATTATTAAAAAAACTTATCTTTACAAAATATTTACTATTTATTTAAAATTTCTTTGCAATAAAAGAATATGATAACAGAATATACAATTGAATTTTGGGACAAAAAATTTACCGAAAACAAAATTGGTTGGGATATTGGATACGCCTCGCCGCCACTTGTGGAATATTTTGAAAACGTTGAAAATAAAAATCTAAAAATATTAATACCCGGCGCCGGAAACGCTCACGAAGCAGAACATCTGCATAAAAAAGGCTTTATGAACATTTTTATGAATGATTTTTCGAACCAAGCAATAAAATCTTTCAAAAAAAGATACCCGCATTTTCCTGACAGCAAAATAATTAACACTAATTTTTTCGACATAAATGAAACTTTTGATATAATTGTTGAACAAACTTTTTTCACAAGTTTTCACCCTACAAAAAGAGAAGATTTTGTGAAAAAAATTCACTCAATTTTGAAACCAGGAGGCAAATATTTAGGATTATTTTTCAATCACGAATTTGGCAATAATTATCCTCCCTTTGGAGCAACCGAAGAAATTTACAGAAAATTATTTAGTCTGTTTTTTAAATTTAAAATCTTTGAACCGGCTAAAAATTCGATAAAACCACGAAAAAAAAGAGAAATTTTCTTTATTTTTGAAAAAATCAACTAAATATTTCGGTTAATACTTCAATCGACTTTAAATTATTAATTGAAAAATGCAAAGAATAAAAGTCGATTATCTTGCCTAATAGAATTTTCCGTTCTTGCTGATTTAATTTTACGGCATCAAAATTTTCAATCCCAAGCGATAAAATTTCATTAAATTTTAATGAAGAAATCTCGTCCATAGAATAATTTTTTGAGTAATATTTTGAAAATTGACCTTCTTTTAAATCAAAATATTTATTTTCTGAAGAATAATTAAATTCGGGCATAATACCTAAATAAATAGACATAGCCGACAAAAATGACAAATGAAAATTTGCAGGTTTATTATGATTATCAAGTACATACAAAGCATTTACAATAAAATCAAAAAAATGTTGCTCAACAAAATGCTCTTGGATAACTTTATTTAAAACTTCGGCAATAAAAAACACTATAGACGTTTTTTCGGGAACAAAAGGAATTGATTTATAAGGTTTAAATATAGATACATCTTTAATATTCAACAATTTACTATTTTGTTTTTCTAAAAACTCAAGATTTAAAACAAAAAGAGGCTGAAAAAAATTTATTTTATTATTTTTTTTAGATGAATTATAAAGCACAAAAGACTTTTTACCGGCATCACGCGTAAAAATATTTACAATACGTTTTGTGTCCGAAAATTTTTGTTGTCTTAAAACTATTCCCTGAGTTTTGCGAATCATCATCTAAATATATATATTTGTGCAAAATTAAGAATGATTTTGACAAAACGATATAATGCGACATTTACTCGACTTTTTTTTTCACTTAGGCAAATTTTTCGCTTTTTTAGGTAAGGTTTTTTCAAAACCCGAAAAAGCTAAACCCTATTACGCTCAAATTATTAGAGAATTTGATAAAATTGGATTAAATTCTATCCCAATAGTATTAATAATTTCGCTTTTTATGGGGGCAGTTATCACACTTCAGGCTGCAATAAACTTCACAAACCCAATTATTCCTAAAGATTTTATTGGATATGGAGCCAGAGATTCTATTATTTTAGAATTTTCGTCAACCATGGTAAGTTTAATCCTTGCCGGAAAAATAGGCTCAAATATCGCCTCGGAATTAGGAACTATGCGAATAACTCAACAAATTGATGCTCTGGAAATTATGGGTGTTAATTCAGCCGGTTACTTAGTTTTACCAAAATTAATTGCAGCTCTGATATTTTTTCCGCTTTTTTGCGTTTTAAGTATTTTTGTTGGAATAATTGGAGGCTGGCTTATTGCCTATTTTACAGATGTTGTAAACATTAAAATTTTTGAAAACGGACTACGACTGTATTTTGAACCAAGCTATATAACCTATTCCATTACAAAAACAACAATTTTTGGCTTTATTTTAGCATCTATTTCATCATACCAGGGATATTACGTTCAGGGAGGTTCGGTAGATGTTGGAAAATCGAGCACTAAAGCTGTTGTTATCAGCAGTATTTTTATTTTATTATTTAATGTTATTTTAACTCAATTGCTTTTATAAAAATGGTAGAAATTAAAAATATTCACAAATCGTTTGACGAAATAGAAGTTTTAAAAGGAATTTCTTCGGTTTTTGAACCCGGAAAAATTAACTGCACTATAGGCAAAAGCGGATCAGGCAAAACCGTGTTGCTCAAAACCATTATTGGGTTAGAAATCCCCGAAAAAGGTTCTGTTTTTTACGACAATCGTGAATTTACAGGTACTTCAACAAAATTTAAAAAAGAAATCCGCAAAGAAATTGGAATGGTTTTTCAAGGTGGTGCCCTTTTTGATTCTTTATCAATTATTGAAAACACTATTTTCCCGCTCGAAATGTTTACTGACATGAGTTATGAAGAAAAAATTGAAAGAGCCCATTATTGTCTAAAACGAGTTGGCTTAGATAATGTGGACAAACAATATCCGGCTGAATTAAGTGGCGGTATGCAAAAACGAGCTGCTATAGCACGTGCCATTGTTAACAATCCTAAATATTTATTTTGCGATGAACCTAATTCCGGTTTAGACCCCATTACTGCCGGTAAAATTGACGACTTAATTAAAGATATTTCCGACGAATATAAAACTACAACTATTGTTAACACTCACGATATGAATTCCGTTTTTAATATTGGCGACAACGTGTTATTTATTACTGATGGAATAAAAGCTTGGGAAGGCAGCCCTACCGACATGAAAAACTCAAATATTGCCGAACTCCAAGAATTTATGTACTCGTTTTTTTCTTTTTCTAATAAGAGATGAAGATCAATAAAATAACCGTTTCTAACACCAACTATAAACACATTACATTTAAATTTTCATATAAATTATAGCAAAACATAATTAACAATAAAAAAACAAACATCAAATACTATAGAAATAAAAAATACATTCTTAATATCTAAAAATCAACAATTTAATGAGTTTTAAAATAAAATTAAGGCTCTGGTTTAATATAGCGTTGGAATTTCGATAGTTTCAAGATAATGTTTTTCTATATCTTTAAACCGCTTCCAACTATTCG
>JAFGXO010000146.1 GCA_016936595.1 Bacteroidales bacterium
AATTATGAAAGTAATAACTAATTTTTTTTACTTTTGCTGGTACACTTTTAGTGAATAATAGTGGCCACTTTTCTTGAATACTAACATTTTTCGTTTGGAAGAGCTATCAGAATCAAGTTCTTATTAAGTTTTGCATTCTCAAAAGCCAACGCTTTGCCTAATCCCCGACTTGCTCCTGTTATAACTGTATATATTTCGCTCATTTCTTTTTATTTATTCAAAGATACGCAGTTATGACACAGAAAAGATTCATTTTGTTAATGAATTGTAATATAACCTTGTGGATTGTAAAAAAATCGGAATGAAACGTAATTGGTTGTTGAGCAGAAACTTATTTTTAAACAAGTCAAAATTTAATATACCATCAAAAATGCTATTTTTCAAACCTCTCCAAAACCTCTTTTTTGAAAGAACGGCTAATTGGTATTGCTTTGTCGTCAATCTCTACGTATTCATTTGTAAATGAGCTTATTTTGGCAATAGAAACTATAAATGAACGATGAGTTCTTATAAAATCTTTCTGAGGAAGTTTTGACTCAATATTTGTTATTGTTTCGCGTGTAACTATTACTTTATCAGACAAATATATCTTAACATAATCGCTCAGACTTTCAATATATTTTATTTCAGAAAAATTAATCTTCACCATTTTCCTCTCGGATCTGACAAAAATAAAATCTTCAGTAATTTGTGTATTTTCTAATGAAATATTCTTTTTTGATAAATTTTCAACCATAAATTTATTTACTGCCTGAAACAATCTTGGGTATGAAATAGGCTTCAATAAATAATCAACCGCTTGTAAATCAAAACCATCTACAGCATATTCACGATAAGCAGTTGTAAAAATAATTTTAATGTCTTTGTTGATAGACTTTGCAAAAGACAAGCCCGAAATATCCGGCATATTTATATCAAGAAAAATCAAGTCTATCTCCTCAGAATTTATCAAATTAAAGGCTTCTATTGCGTTTTTGCAACTCCCTACAATATGAATATCATCAATTCTTTTAAGATGTTTTTCTATAATATCTCTTGCAATAGGTTCATCATCTACTATTAAACATTGAATCATATTGTCGTTGTTAAGTTGTTAAGGTTAAACAATTTCAAAGTTGCAATAAATGAATCATTTTCTGTCTTAAAACTCAATTCAAAGTTGTCTTGATAATTATGTTCGAGCCGCTTTTTTAAGTTAGTAAGCCCAATACCGTGTTTTGTTTCTTCTTTATTGTTCACAAAACTATTTTTTATAGTAAAAATCAAATCTTCATTTTCAATTACCAAACTAATGTCGACAAATAATCGTCCATCAACTTTAGTCCCATGTTTAAATGCATTTTCAACCAAAGGTATTATTAACATCGGTGCAATTTGCAAATTATCAGACACTTCATCTAATTTATAATTTACCGTCAAGGAATCATGAAAACGAATTTTTTCGAGTTCAATATACTCTCTAACATGCTCAATTTCACTACTTAAACTCACATACGGTTTATTTATCTGATATAAAATATAATCGAGTAAATTAGACAATTTCAAAATAAGTTCCGGCGTTTCTTTTGACTCGTTCAAAGCCAAACCATATAAAGTATTCAAACTATTAAACAAAAAATGCGGATGAATCTGATTTTTGAGATAAAGTAACTCTTGTTCTTTCATTATAAGCTGAGTTTCAAGCACTTTGTTTTGCAATTCTTTGTTTTTTGAAATCGTTGTAAAACTTTGATTTAACAAACTTACAAAACTTATCAGAACTGCAACAAGGTAAACTAAAATCAAAATAAATATAAAATTTCTACTCATTAAAGGCATATTTTCAAAATTCAATTTTGATAGAAAAACAAGACTTGCAAACATTGTTAAAACAATAAAATAAGTCGAAATAATAAAGGTATAAACACTATAAAGTGCAAAAAGCTTATATTTTTTAACCAATAAATACTTAGGAATCAAATAATATATAAGAAAATAAGAAAGAGAAATTGTGATGGGCAACAAAAACGCTGAAAACAACAAAGGATAAACTTCGTTGCTTGAATTATAGCTGAAAAAATAAACATAAAAAAACCACACTCCTATCCAAAAAAAGAAATGCAGAAAAATACGCTTTGTTTTATTTATCGAAAAATATTTCATTGTCGCAATATTATGCAAATATTTTCAAAATGTTATTTTTTATCGATGAATAACCAATTTTATGCCTATTTTAACAAAACTAATATCCAAAATACAACTTACCGTCTAAAATTAGTCAAATGCAAAAGTAATTTACTTAATAGTCGCATAAAAAAAAATAGTGTATTTTTACGTTTTATCTTTGAACCATCAATAACTTAAAAATTAATTATTATGAAATGGTTTTTTGGAATCTTGCAAACAGGCGGCATTTTTTTCATGTCAGTAGTTTTAATAATTTTGTTAATAATATTATTTCTATTTGTGAAAGGAATAATAGAAAAAGGTGAAAACCCCAAAACTGCAAAATACATTTCTTATTTGGGTACATTTGCAATTGTTTGGGGTATTTTGGGACAAACAGTTGGAATGATTGAAGCGTTTGGAGTAATTGAACAAGTAGAAGATATTTCTCCTTCTTTACTCGCAGGGGGTCTAAAAGTTTCTGCTTATGCTCCGGCATTTGGATTTATTACTTTTCTAATTTCAAGAATTGGAAAAATTGTTCTTTTGATTCTAAAAAAAGACACAAAATAACTAAACCTAAAAAATCAGACTAAAAAAGCACTTGTTTTAATCATAAAGCAGGTGCTTTTTTTTGAGAAAACAAAAGATATAGGAACACCATATTAAAAATTTTAACAAATTGCTTTCGGCAATAGTTTCGGGGGGTATTTTCTCTCAAACAGTCATATTGAAAATATCTTGCTTGAGCTGGTCCTGTATTGATCTAAGTTGATTGTAAATTTACATTTATACCGATTGCACATTGAAATTAGTCCAAACTTCGCAAAAACTCGTTTGAACTAAATCAATGTAGCATCGGCATTTACCAATGT
>JAFGXO010000147.1 GCA_016936595.1 Bacteroidales bacterium
TGCTGTTGCCGGAATTACAGGTGATATAGGATCTTCAACTGGTAACGAGCCAGTTACAGTAAGCAGTGATGTTGTTCAAACAATTACAGGTTTTACCGGTTTAAGCGATGTTGCCGGAAGTGCTATCGGTAGCATGATGCCTAAAATTGAAGACGAAATTATTTATAAAGTGATGACCCAGCAGGAATATCAAAAATATCGAAATGGAGAACCATATACTGTTATTCAGCAAGGACAAGGTTGTTATGCTCAAGGTGAATTTGACCTGAAAAATGCTAATCAGATATATTATTTAGTTATCGAGAATGAAAGAAGTACAAGTGGCGGTTTTTGGGACGTGGCACAATCTATGGGTAAAACAATGCTTTCGCAATATGTTTATGCAAATCTTAAAGTTTTTGTTCAACGAAAAGTTGAGGTAACTTACGATAAAGGGTATTACGAAAATACTTACGAAAATTTAACTAATCCTAATTGGACACATACTCAGGATATTTCAAGTAAAAATGCAGTAATTTTTTTAGAAGATGTTAAGCCGTATTATACTCAGTTAAATTCAAGTAATATTTATTAAATTTTAAACCTATAACTGTAAATATTTAGTACTGAAATTTATTTATATAAATAATATTTATTAAAAAAAATATTAAAAATTAAAATATTGATTATGAAAAAAATTATTCTAACTTTAAACCTATTGGCTTTGCTTTTTGTGTTTTCGTGTAGTAATTCTAATAGTGATAATTCAGATAACGTTGATTCAAGCTTCAATACAGTTGTTGATATTGATGATAATTCAAATTTGAATCAATCAAGTAGCGATGTTCAATCAATACAAATAAAAGCTCAATTTAATGGTTTAGTATTGGGAACGCGTGGTGCAGTAATGATATTTAAAGACCAAAATGGCAAAGAATACATCTTTAATGATGATGGAAATCAGCAAGTTCACAACTTATTTTCTGATGTAAATCCTACTGATCCTAATGACACAAAACATCAAGGGGAATGGTATGATATTTCTTATAAAAAAGAAACCATTCAACAATATGACGGAGGATCTGGTGATTACGTTGATGTTGATGCTCTTTTTATTGTTTCAATCCAAGAAGCAAATGGAGGATCTTCAAATTCTACCGGCAGTAATTTATCTCTTGATTTTTTAAATAATTACAGCTTTTTTAATGATGCCGATGGTTGGGTGCTTGAATTTACAGATGATAATATTATTTTCTATCCCGGCATTGATCAAGGTTCTTATGATGTTTATTATTATCCCGATAAAAATAGTTGTTTTACTTCTATTTCATCTGACGAATTGCTAATTAAAGCAACCCCTAATATGGATAAAGGTTATATTTGGGCAATTACTATAAAAAAACAACCATGTTCAAGTGGAACATATAACTATTCAATACACATGCAATGGGAAGATGGAACAGTTGATGGTTGTGGAAAAGAGAAATAACTAGTTAAACCTTTTTTTGTATTATTATACCGTTGGTTGTTTTTATAGTGCCGTTAAATAATTCGTTTGGCCTTTAAACAACAATCTGCAATATTTAAACGTATTTTTGTTAAAAATAAATCAATAAAAAAAACTTTATGAAAAATTTATTAAAATTATCAGTTGTTATGTTTGCAATTGTTTTGTCTTTTGCATCATGTAAAAAAGATAAAATCCATGAGGATATTTCTATTCCTGAACTATATCTGGAAATTTATTCCGGCGATGCTGTTGAATTAAACTTTAATGAAACTCATTTAAAGGTTTCCGGAAGACTTACTCCCGATTTTGAAGGAGACGAAATTGCGATTAAAGTAATAACCGGACAATATCCTGATGGATATGAAATTATCACTTCGGTTGGTCCTGAAGTAACTCGCGAAGATGGAGACTATATTTATCATTACAGAACTTTTGCTACTGATTTTCAAATAGCTAATCATACTAATGATACAAGCGATTATATAAAAATTTCGCCAAATGACACTCAAGTAAAAATTGTTTTAGGCGACAATTTAGCCGAAAAAACTTTTCCTATAAATAATAACCAAATCTTAAAACTTACTTATTGGAATATCAACAGCTCAACTTTATTTTTATATGGTTATGAATTTGACGGAACCGAAACAAAAAGTATTGAAGCTTGGACTACTCGCGACGATGTGCCTGTAACTTTTAATATGGAATGGAGTGATCCTTCTGTTTATAACGGTTTACCTCCTTTTAATAATTATACCGTATCCATTCCTTTTTGGGATGGTTGGTCATCGCAAGATCATTTAACTTTAGGTATATATTATGACAATACCGACACTATTTTTATTAAATATGATGGGAAAACATATTTTTCTGTTCACAACATAACAACATTTGAACCATTAACTGAATACTAAAAAACACTATACTTTTTCATTTGCTTACTCCCTGCAATTTTTTTGCGGGGAGTTTTTTTTTGTGAAAATTTTAAGAATATTATTTGCCTTTTGTATTGTTTGGTTATCTTTATTTTATTTTATAACTCAATGAAACTCCGGTTTTTGTGCCGAGAATTGGGTGACTTTCAAACGATAAATCAATACCTATTCCTTTAAAATTATAGCCTATTCCAAATGCCGGGAAAAAATCTTTGTTACTAAAAGAAACGCCGGTTCTTAGTATGAAATTTTTAATCGGTTCGTACTCTAAGCCGGTTTTAAAAACCGCCGGAAAGTCTAAATCTTTTTCAGTTTCAAGCGAAAATAAAACCTCTTCCGAAAAATTGTATGCTATTCCGAGTCTGAATATTGTTGGCAGTCTTTCATCTTGATAATTTGCAATTTTGCTTCTCCAAGGATTAAAAACATGTGCTCCAATGTAAAAATCTTCAAATGGGGTTGCATAAATTCCTATTTCACCCGAAACTGTGCTAATATTTCCATAGTAAGCATCTTGTTGAATTAAAAAATAGTCGATTTGAATGCCTATTGCAATAAAATCAGATAGTTTCATTCCGTAAGCTAAACCTATTTTGTTGTCCGAAAATTTATTAAATCCAAAACTCGAAACACTTAATCCAATAGTTCCGGGTTTTAAGTTCATTGCAAAAGCCATTGATTTTAAGCCGTATTCAGGTAGCATAAATCTGTTTTCGTAATATATTCCGGCTTCAATACCTTCAAAAAAACCAAGAGCTGCTTGATTATGATAAACCGACCATAAATTTTGCACTGCAACTGTTGAACCGCCGGTTGCTAAACTTGATGCACCCACAGGATAATTATCTGCATTTGTTGTATAAGTTGCAAAAAAAAGTATAAAACCAAGAACTATTTTTTTCATGATATTTTATTATTAATAAGTTGTTTTTTTTATTGTTCGCTTTTTTGTGTTTTCTGCAAAGTTGCTAATAGTCTTTTTTATTACTGAGTCTTCACTTTGCAAATATATAATAATGTGTTCAAAATATTGTTACATTCCAATTATTTTAAATTCTACACGTCTGTTTTTTTGTCTTCCGTCGGCTGTGTTATTGTCAGCAACGGGTGTCGAATATCCTTTCCCAACAGACAAAATTCTATCTTTACTAATTCCTTTGTTTGAAATATATAAAGCAACTGCTTCGGCTCTTTGTTGCGATAAAATAATATTTTCGTCATACGTTCCAATATTGTCGGTATGTCCCGAAATTTCTATTTTTACTGTTGGGTTGTCTTTCATAAACTGAACAACTCTATCTAATTCCGGTATCGAAGAATTTTTTAGATTGATACTCCCAAAGTCAAAAAAGATGTTGTTCAGGGTAGTTGTTGAGTTAACGTTAATGCTTTGAATTTGAATATTTTTAGTTATCTGTTGATGAGAAGTTGTAGATACTAAATCAAAATTTTCTGACTGGAACATATACCCGTCTTTTCTTATAACCATTCCGTAATTTTTTCCTACCGGAACTGTTACTGAATATTGCCCGTTTTGGCTGTTTGAAGTAGTAGAATAAATAACTTGGTTAGTGTTATTGTCAATAATAGATATCTCTGCATCAATTGGTTGACCTGTATTTTCATCAATAACAACCCCTTTAATTACAATAACCACTTTTGACGCCATGTTTGTTTCATTAATCGGGTCGGCAATACTCGCAAGCAAATTATCTTCCGAACTTAAAAAAAGTTTTCCTTTAATTAAAATTTGATAAATATCGGTATATCCTAAAGCATCAGCTTTTTGAGATGTATAATATCCTACTCGATTGTTAGGTTCCATTACAAAATAAATATCGTTGTTTGGTGTATTTATGGGGAATCCCAAATTTTCGGGATCAGAAAAAGTTCCGTCCGCGTTTAAAGTTGTTTTAAAAATATCATAACCGCCCATTGAATTATGCCCTTTGGAGCTATAATACAGAGTTTTGCCGTCTGCAAACATAAAAAGCCCATCTTCATCGTATTCTGAATTAATATTGTCCGGTAATTTTACAGCATCGCTCCATTTGCCGGTGCTATCTCTTTTCGACATATAAATATCTCCATTACTTTGAAGTTGGTTAGGTGATTTTCCTCTTACAAAAAATAAAGTAGAACCATTTAACGAAAAACAAGCAGAGGATTCAATTTGATTGCTGTTAATTTGTTTTGGAAAAGCTTTTGGTTGCGACCATTCATCTCCTCTAATGGAGCTAAAATACAAGTCTCCGTTCTTATATAATATTAATGTGTTACCATCTGCCGATATTCCAACCGCATCGTCGTGCCCGGGAGTGTTTAACGAGCTAACGTTAACAGGGCTACTCCAACCGGTGCTATCATTCTGAGAAAAATAAATATCCTCAAAATATTGATCGTCTTGAGGGTCAATATCGCCGGTTGTATTTGGTCGGCGAGACGAAAAATACATTTTTGACCCATCTGCTGATAGTAACGACGCATAATCTTTGTATTTTGTGTTTAAAATTCCAAGATTTGTTATAAGAACATCATTTGCCTTAGAAATTAGGATTTTTCCGTATTCGCATTCTTGAATTTTTTTATCAATATTCTTTATTTTTATTGGTTCATTAGAAGCTATTTGTTTGTATTGTTGATAATAAGTAATGGCTGTATCAAATTGATAATTTGCATGATATGCTTTGCCAAGATAAAATAGTATATCAGATGCAACATTATCTTTAAGTTTTTGAGCCTTTTTTAAAAAATCTAAGCTTTTTAAAGCCGAAACAGATTCTAAATAACATACCCCGATTTTGTAATTTAGTTCTGCATTATTTGAGTTATAATTATTAGCTAATAAATAGAATTTTAATGCTTTATCATAACTTCCTTGAGTGTGTTGCTCGAAAAAAAAATCTCCGTATTTAATATTTTTTAGAGCGTTTGATGTCCCGTCTTTTTGTATTTTGAACTCTGATTTAATAATTTTTACATTTTCTTGTGAAAAAATTACATTAAACGATAACATTAAAAGCAGTAAGACGATGTTTTTTTTGTTTTTCATTTTCTTTGAAATTAAATTATTCCAAAATTATTAAAAAATTCCAAAAATTAAAATATTTAAAAAATTGGAAGTAGTTTTAATATTTTTCAGTAGTATCAGATTGTTTATAACAAGCATTCTAATAACTAATTAGATGCAATATATATTTTTTTTAACCAAAAACTTGACAAATAAAAATTATTTACTTAGATTTGCAACTGTATTATTAACCAATAAAATGTTTATTATGAAGAGAATTTTAACTCTTGTGTTCGCTGTTATCATTGGATTTTCAGCAAGTGCACAATTTAAAGCTTCTTCAACTGTTTCTGCAGCTACACAAACAAAAGTTGTTGCAAGTACTGTTGATAAAAGTGATTTTACAGGAGGAACTTCCTATGCTTCTACACAAAAAGCTCAATGGGATGTTCTTTTTACATTTAATGCTGTTGAAGCCGGTTCTCCGGGTATAGAAACTAATGGAACTTACTTTTATACTACTACATGGAATGCCGGTAACTTCCACAGATATGATATGGACGGAGGTAACGCTACTACTTTTACAGTTAGTTCTATAGCTAATATACGTGATATGGCTTATGATGGCACATATTTTTATGGCTCACCTGCTAGTATGACTATTTATGTTATGGATTTAGACAATGAAACACAAATAGGAACTATTACTGTTTCTTCTTCTACCGGTATTACAGGTGTTCGTCATATTGCTTATGATCCTACACTTGATGGTGGAAACGGTGGTTTTTGGGTAGGTAACTGGAGTGATCTAGCTGCTATTGATATGGTTGGTAATTCTTTAGTTGCTAACTCTTCTACTCCTACTATGAACAGTGCTTATGGCTCTGCTTATGACAATTGGACTGATCCTGCTAATCCTAAATTATGGATTGCTACTCAATCAGGTACACCATCTGATGCTGTTTTTGAAGAGTTTGATATCAACACATTAACTCTTACAGGTGTTACTCACGATTGTACTTCTGACCTTCCAGGTATTATTGATCCTACTGCTATTCTAAGTGGAGGTGCTTGTACATACGAAGCTGGTGGTAAATTTATTCTTGCCGGTTCACTTCAACAAGATCCTAACTTGGTTTTTGGTTATGAATTAGCTAATACTGCTGCTCAAACTGCTCCCGATGCTCCTACAAATTTTGTTGTAGCTCCGGTTGACGGAACTAATGACGCTACTATTTCTTGGACAAATCCTGCTGTTGATGTTGCCGGAGATCCTTTAGCTGAATTAACTTCAGTTACTTTATTATGGGGAAGTTATGCTTTATATACCAACACTACACCTGTAATTGGTGGTGATGAAGGTAATACTTATGGTGCTTTTACTCCTGGTTTTAATACTTTTACTGTTTATGGAACAAATTCTAATGGTAATGGTATTCCTTCTGTTGTAACTGCTTGGATTGGCGAAGATGTTCCTGCTGCTGCCGGTAATGTAACATTAGTTGATGGTGGAAGTATGTTAGCTCAAGTTTCTTGGGACGCTCCCACTGCCGGTGCTCATGGTGGGTACTTTACCGGAACTGGTTTAACTTATGATGTTGTAAGATATCCTGGTGCTGTTTTGGTTTCTGATGATCAAGCCGGTACTACTTTCGATGAAACTCTTGCCGTTCCCGGAAATTATACTTACGAAATTATTCCTTCTAACGCTGTTGGTGAAGGTGAGGCTGCAATGTCTAATTCAGTTCTTTTTGGAGATTTCCTTATTTTTGAAGAATTTGATGGAACTTCTGGTGTTACTTGGACACAAATTGGTGACGGTGCTTCAAACTGGATGATGTCTTCTTCTACTAATGCAGGAGGAACAGCTCCTGAACTTGAATTTTCATGGACTCCTTCTTTTACCGGTGAATCTTATTATGTAAGTGATATTATTAACACCTCTGCATTCTTAGACTTAAACTTAGAGTTTTCTCATTTTGTAAATTACTATGCTAACGGTGTTTATGTTGGAGTATATACTACATCTGATGGTGGTGTTACTTGGAACGAAGCTTGGTCTATTTCTCCTACTGGAGACGTTGGTCCTGAAACTCAAAATATAGTTATCTCTACTCCTGATGTTGGCTCAGAAACTTTCCAAATAGCTGTTGGTTTTGTTGGATATAGTTTTGATATTGATTATTGGTTTGTTGATAATTTCTATTTATCTGGCGGTACTCCTGCTGTAGGTGCAGACATTACTTTCATAGTTGATGACGGTACTAATCCTGTAGAAGGTGCTAATGTATTAGTAAATGGAATTGATCATTATACCGATGCTGCCGGAACAGTTACATTTTTTGTTGCCGAAGGTGCTCAAGCTTATACTGTTTCTGCTTTTGGATTTCAAGATGCTACTGGTACTGTAACTGTTGTTGATGGTGTTCCTGCTGATGAATATGTTACTTTAACTGCTCTTCCTGATTATACTGTAAGCTTTAATGTTGAAAACGCTATTGCTGATCCTTTAAATGCTCTTGTTACTGTTTATTATGGCGGAATGGAATTATACACAGGTACTGCTACTGCAGGTACTATCGATTTTATGTTACCTGACGGAGATTACACTTATGATGTTGTAATGGACGGTTATGTTTCTGAAATTGGTGGAACTTTTACTGTTGCAAGTGCTGATATGGATGTTGATGTTGTTCTTATGGAAAACATGAATCCTGTTACTAATTTAGATTATACTCAAGCTGGTGGAGACGTTTCTTTAAGTTGGGGTGCTCCTTCATCTATTTCTTTTGATCCTCAATGGATACAATATGATGATGGTATTAACTCAGATGGTATTGGTACCGGTGGTGCTGCGTACTTTGCTGTTGCTCACAGATACGAACCTGCTGATATTGCTGAATTTGAAGGTGGTGTTATTTCTGTTGTTGAATTCTTCCCTAAAGAAGCTGCTGCAAGTTATACAATTACTGTATGGCAAGGTTCTGATGTAAATAACCTATCTGTTGTTTATTCTGAATTAGTTACAAGCCCTACTATTGATGCTTATAACACAATAACTTTAGCTACTGAAGTACCAATTGATGTAACTCAAGAACTTTGGATTGGTTATATGATTACTACTACAACAGGATATCCAGCCGGTTGTGATGCTGGTCCTGCTGTTGCCGGATATGGTGATATGATTTATTTTGGTGGAGAATGGCAATCAATGGCAAATGATATTGGTTTAGACTACAACTGGAATATTCATGCTTATGTTGATGCTCCTGCTAAAGGTAAAGGATTTACTGATACTTATAATGTTTATTTAAATGGAACTCTTCAAAATGCTACTCCTCAATCTGATTTATTCTATGATTTTACAGGTTTAACTGCCGGAACTTACACTGCTTCTGTAACTGCAGTTTATGACACTGGCGAATCTGCTGAAGAATCTGTTGAATTTACAGTTTATGACGCTGCTAACATTACTTTCAGTGTTGTTGACGAAACAGCTATGTACACAGGTTTTGCATTAAAAGGAAGTTGGGATGCTGACGGAAACTACGATCCTACTTGGAATGGTGGTGCTGAACAAGCAATGTTCTATGATGATGGAACAAATGGTGATACTCTTGCAGGAGACGGTGTTTACATGGTTACTGTTCAGTTAATGCCTGATGGTGGAGCTAATTCTTGGGAATGGGGTGTAAATGATCAAGACGGAGGCTGGATTGATGGAAACTTCCCATTTACTGTAGCTGACGAAACAGCTCAAAACCTAAGCTTTACTATTGTTGGTTTAGCTCAAATTTTTGCTGATGTTGCAATTAGTCCTAACCCAACTAACGGTATGGTAAATATTGCTGCAAATGATATGTATAATGTTCAAATTGTTGACGTTAACGGAAAAGTTATTTCTTCATTAGATATGACTTCAAACAACGCAACTATGGATATTTCGAACTTTGAAGCCGGATTATACTTTGTTAAACTTAGCAAAGATGGTGCTGCTGCAAGTTATAAAATTATTAAAAAATAATTTTTAATTAAAAATAATATTAAAGGGGTTATTCAATTGAATAACCCCTTTTTTTTCTCAGAAAAAACATTAATAAAATATTTTCACTAATTTTTCTTCTTTCAAAAAATATAGTTGAACATACAATGATTTTTGTATCTTTGCAAACTTTTAGAGAAATGGAATTAGCCTGATTTTTAAGCTCTTAATTCTACGCTCTAAATTTAGCAAACTTAAATTTTAAAATATATGTCAAATATAGTTGCAATTGTAGGTCGCCCAAATGTAGGCAAATCAACACTTTTTAATCGTTTAGTAGAATCCAGAAAAGCTATAGTACACGAAGAAGAAGGAGTAACTCGCGACCGACATTACGGAAAATGTAATTGGGGTGGGATAGATTTTTCGGTTATCGACACCGGAGGATATGTTGAAGATTCGCTTGATGTTTTTGAACAAGAAATAAAAAAACAAGTGATTCTTGCTATTGAAGAAGCTGATGTTATTTTTTTTATGGTTGATGTTATTGTTGGACTTACCGAAATGGACGAAATGGTTGCTACTTTACTACGAAAAGAAGATAAGCGTGTTATAGTTATTGCAAACAAAGTTGACAATAATCAAAAAAGACTTGATGCTTACGAAGTTTATACTCTCGGTTTTGAAAATGTAATGTTTGTTTCTTCTGTAAACGGCTCAGGAACAGGCGATTTGCTTGATTTGACAATTTCTATGTTTTCAAAAGAAAAAGAATTTGAGGATACCTTTGGAGTGCCTAAATTTACTATTGTTGGACGTCCGAATGTTGGCAAATCTTCCTTTTTAAATGCTCTTGTGGGGCAAGAAAGAAATATAGTAACCGATGTTGCAGGCACTACCCGCGACACGATTAATACACGATACCAAAAATTCAACAAAGATTTTATTTTGATTGATACTGCCGGATTACGTAAACGTTATAAAGAAATGGAAAACGTTGAATTTTATTCTGTTATGCGTTCAATTAGAGCTATAGAAGAAGCCGACGTTTGTTTTTTAATGATCGATGCTTCAAGGGGCATTGGTTCGCAGGATTTGAATATTTTTCATCTAATACAGAAAAATCATAAAGGCGTTGTAATTTTGATTAACAAGTGGGATTTAATTGAAAAAGAAACAAATACTCATAAAGAATACGAAGCAGAAGTTAGAAAAAGATTGGAACCTTTTAATGATGTTCCGGTAATATTTACATCGGCTTTAACAAAACAACGCGTTTTTAAAGCTCTTGAAATTGCCGAGCAAGTGCACGAAAATCGCAAAACAAAACTTAAAACAAACGAGTTAAATGAGTTGATGCTTGATATTATTAAGCAAACTCCTCCTCCTGCAGTTAAAGGGAAATTTATTAAGGTTAAATACGTTACTCAACTTAAAACTTATTATCCGTCGTTTGTGTTTTTTGCTAATTTACCTCAATATGTGAAGGAGCCTTACAGGAGATTTGTAGAAAATCAACTTCGTAAACATTATAATTTTACCGGTGTTCCGATTGAAATTTATTTCAGGAAAAAATAAATAAAAACCTAAATTGCAACTCAAATTTTAAAACTGTAATTTAGGTCTTTTTTTTATCTGCACATTAATTCTTCTATTTCTTCGGCATTAATAGGAATATGAGCCATTAAATCTATGTTTCCGTTTTCGGTTATTAAAATATCGTTTTCTAAACGAATGCCAAAGCCTTTTTCCTCAATGTAAATTCCCGGTTCGTTGGTTAAAATCATTCCGGCTTGCCAAGGAGTGTCGTTTGTGCCAACATCATGCACATCAAGTCCCATAAAATGTCCGGTTCCATGCATAAAATATTTTTTGTAAGCAGGCCAATCGGGATTTTGTTTTTTTATGTCGTTGGTTTTAAGTAAACCAAGTTCAAGTAATTGATGCTCCATAATATTAGCAACTTCCTTATTCCATTTATTGATAGTTATTCCGGGTTTCATCAATTTTTTTGCTTCAGTTTGAACAAAAAGAACCGAATTGTAAACCTTACGCTGAAAATCATCAAAAAATCCATTTACGGGAACAGTGCGACTTAAATCAGCAGCATAATTTTGGTATTCTGCACCAAAATCCATTAAAACAAGCTCTCCTGAATTACAAGTTTTGTTGTTTTCGGTGTAATGTAAGATATTATTGTCTTTGCCTGAAGCAACAATGGGCAAATATGCATGATTATAAGCCTGTTGGCTAATAAATTCATGAGTTATTTCAGCTTCTATCTCATATTCTCCAATGGCTGGTTTTATAAATTTAAGCACTCTTAAAAATGCGTCTTTAGTAATATCAATGCTTTTTTTAATAATTTCAATTTCTTCTTTAGATTTTATTAATCTGTTTTTTATAATTATTGGCGATAACCTGTTGAGTTTATGTAATGGAAAACGGTATTTTAATTTTTCAATAAATCTAAAATCTGCATCATTATAAAATCTGTTATATTTTAAATTTTCGTTAGTGCTAATGTAAAATTCATTTGCATAGTAAGTTAAATCACCTAAAATACTATCAAAATTAGAAATAAACTTTACGTTTTTAATTCCCGAAATTTCTTTTGCTTGCTCAATTGTTAGTTTATTTCCCTCCCAAATTTGTTCTAATTTACTGGCATTTCGGATAAAAAGCATTTCTCTGTTTTTTTCATTAGGATGCGAAGGGTTTAAAACAAGAATTGATTGTTCTTGATTAATTCCGGTTAAATAGTATAAATACGGATTTTGACGGTATTTAAAGGTTTGGTCGCCCGAACGTGGAAGCTCGTCGGCAGAAACTACAAATGCTACTGAGTTTTGAGGAATATCCCGAAATATTTTTTCGCGGTTTTTTTTAAAAAAAATTGAACTTAATGTATTCATAATTAGGGGGTTGTGATATTATAATATTTATTTTTCATTTTATGCTAAAATACTTATTTTTTTTTCAACCTGAAATTATTTATAAAAAACTTTTATAAGCTTTATAAATATCATCAAATTTGTGTAATTAAAAAAACTTATGAAATGTAAATGTTTGCATCAATCTATATTAAAATAACGGGAATACTTAGTGCATTGTTTGCGTTTTTTTAGTTTTGTCGTATTTTGTTACTCCAACATTACGAAGAGGCTATACTGCGATAGAGTTTTTAAGGGAAAAAGACAATTCATTCTTTGGAGTAGTTCAAGGCTGGTTGTTCTGAATTTTAAGTCTTTATTCACATTTTTTTTAACTGGAAATAAAAAAATAAACAGCCCTAATTTACTAATTTAGAGCTGTTATATTTTTAAAAATTATATGATATTCCTAATATTCCATACATTGATGGAACAAATAAAAAATTGTTAAATTTTCCGGTTTTTAATATTCCTGCCGACAAGTAAAAATCAATTTTTTTAACCGAACATAAAGCAGTAAAACCAAGTTTTATATTTGAAACTGAACTCTTATACCAACCATCAACAACATTTTGATAAATTAAATCTCTGAAAATTTGGTTATGTGTAATGTAGGTTGCAAATCCGTAATTGTAAGAGGCTTCCAGTCCAAAATACCAGTTTTCGTTTGCATATCCTGGCGAAAGTTCAAATTCGGTTGAAATTGTTTTGAAAGTTTGTGTTTTTAGGGTAGAATTTACTAATTCAGGTGATATTTTTATGTGTACAAAAAAATTATTGTTGTTCCATAAATCTGTTTTCATATTTATTTTCAGTCTGTTATCCATAAAATCAAAATCAAAAACAGGAATTGTAATTTCAGTACCAACTTCTATTGGATTTTTAAAGTTAAAAAAGTTAAATCCTCTATCGTATTTTATAGTTGTAGGCAACATCGAATAATCCATTCCAGTTGCAAGAGTTACTCTGTTTTGTTTAAAATTTAGTTTTCCTGCAATGTTCTGAGCAATAGCAAATTGAGATACAAAAATTACAGTTGTTAATAATATTATTTTTTTCATTTTTAGTTATTTTTAAGGGTTTATTTATAGCTTGTTGGTAATACTTCATCTAAATATTCTTTCATAAAAGCCACATGATCTGCGGTTGCTGTCCATATTAAATCATGTCCAACGTTTTCGATGATTTTAATTTCGCTGTTTGGTAAAAAAGCTCTGTTTTTTTCTTGAAATTCAGGGGTTAATATTTCGTTAAGACTTCCATTTATAAAAAGTACTTTTGTTGTAAAATTGTGAAGGTTTTGGCTGAAATCAAATGTAAAAACACCATCAGGAGTTTCTCCATCTGGACCTAAATCGTTTATATTAGCAACAGTTCCAAATCTGAAAATTGGCAATTTATCAACTTCGTCAAAATGATATGCAGCAAGTCCCAAACCATTGTAAAAACCGTTCATGTATGAATAATCGAGCATATTTTGATCGTCTGGCGAAATATTTTGATGAGCCCAATAAAAATCGTTGGTTTCTTCTCCAAATAAATTTGTAGAAGCAATAGAAATAGAAAGTTCATTTTCAATATCTGCGTTAAAGGAACCGGGTTCACTTAAAATTACGGCTGCAACTTTTTCGGGGTGAGCGTTTACGTACATAATAGCGTGCATACCTCCCCATGAATGCCCAAATAATATCACTTTGTTGTTAGGCGAATAAATATTTACTATCTCTTCCAAATCTTTCAAATAATTTGCAAGCGAAAGTTCTTCAACTTGATGGAGTTCAGCTACATCAGTATTTCCATAACGTCTTGATAAACCGGCTCCACGTTGGTCATACATAATAATATAATATTCATCGGTTAAATTGTAGCCGTTGTATGTGTCCAAAAAACGCATAAAACATCTATAATCTCCGGCTCCCGGACCGCCGTGTAAAAAAATCATTACAGGGTTATCCGGATTTCCGAAAGTTTGTAAATGTAATTTTGTTTGATTAACTTCTACTGCCGGTAAATTTGGATCTTCGTCAACTGTTTTGGGTACTAAATTACCTGCTTGGTTAGGTGATTTTTCACAGGCTACCAAAAACAGTAATGAAAAAAATACTACTACTAAATGTTTTAATTTAAATTTCATTTTACTTTTTTTTTAATTGATTACTTTTTTTGCAACAAATAAACGATACAAAAGCAAAATAGAAGTTCTTTAATCATAATATTTTATTTTTCAAGAAAAAAGGACGTTCTGATTTGTGAAATAAGGACTTATTAAACAATGCAACTACTTGTTTTTATGCTTGTTGATGTATTCGGTAGGAGTTAAGCCGGTAAAAGTTTTAAAGTGGGTATAAAAAGCAGATTTAGTATTAAACCCAACAGAATATGCCAAATTAATTATACTTTCATTTTTGTTTTCACTCAGAAATACAATTTTTTTAAATTCCTCGATGCGATATTTATTTATAAGAGCCTGAAAATTTAACCCTGAATTAGAATTAATACTTCTTGAAACAATGTAAGAAGCTGTTTGTATGTGTTTTGAATATTTAGAAAGTGTAAGTTCAGGGTCTAAAAATGTTTTATTCTGTTCTAAATCTGCAATGATTTTTTCTAAAATTTTGTCATTATTTTTAATAGTTGTAAAAGAATTTTGTGTCGGCTTTTGCACGGAATATGTAATTATTTCATAATGAAACATGGCAAAATATCCTATTGCGTAAATAATAATTGTACTACCATAAGCACTAAAAAGACTTATTATCTGAGAAGTATGGATATTTAATGATTGTAATACTGCATCTGTTAACGAAACAATAGAAAGCAACATCATTGATAAACTTAAAAAATATAACCATTTGCGTTTTTGCTTTTTGTCGTTGTTCTGTGCATTTTTTTTAACTTTAACTTGGTATTTATAAACACTCATATAGCTTAGAAAACTAAAAAGAAAAGAAAAAAATGTAAGATAAAGTATTTCTATTTTGTCTGCTAAGTAAAGGAGGTTTTTTACATAAATTCTGTCGTAATATCCTGTTTTATAATCAGTTCCATTGATAAAAAAAATCATAAAATACAGAAAATGAACAAAAAAGGGAATAAATAAAATGATTTTTTTTCTAACCGGTTGAAATGTAACTTCTCTGATGTATAGATATAAAAAAGGCAAAAATATGTTTGAAAAAATAGTCGAAATGTTTATAAAATGAGGAAATTTTGTGTAATCTGTTTTTAGTTCTAAATAAGCAAAAAGTAGAGCTAATGAAATTAGCAAAATAGAAGAGGAAATGTATTTTCTAATTTTTTGTTTTGGTTTTTTGACAAGAAAAATCAGAAATAAAACAAATCCGTGTATTGCTCCTAATAATAAAATTGTGGTTGCTAAGTCTGACATTTTTTTTTTGAATGTTGCAAAAGTAACAAATTTATTATTTAAAGATGCTAAATACAGACAGAGGATTATATTGATTAAGAAAATATTGTTAAATTTGGGGAAAAATAAAAATGGTATAGATACATAATGTGTTTTTTTTAAAGTGTTTTATTTTAGAGAGTTATAAATCCCCCTTAAAAAAGGGGGAAGGGGGATGTGCTCATTTTTAATATCATAGAATTCAATCATTTAGAGAAATATTTAGAGCAACATTAAAATTAAACAACAAAAACGAATGATTATCAATAAAATAAGAGCAATATTTAATCCTGAGCTTTATCACGGACTAGGCAAACAAAAATCTTTTTTTGAAGGTTGGTATTATAAAATGATTACAAAAGATGAAAAAAAATCATTTGCTATTATTCCCGGAATTGCAATGGATAAAGAAGGAAAAAAACAAAGTTTTATACAGATTTTAGATGGCCAAAAACTTACTGCTAAATATTTGAAATTTGATGTTGAATTGTTTTCTGCAAATTCAAAAAAACATGAAATTATTATTGATAGTAATAAGTTTGAATATAATGAAATTCATTTAGAAAACCCTGAAATTAAAGGAAATATCATTTTTAAAGAACAAATTCCGTGGCCAAATAGTTGGTATTCGCCCGGAATTATGGGACCTTTTACTTTTGTGCCTTTTATGGAATGTTATCATGGAATTTTAAGTATGGATCATGAAATACAAGGCGAACTTGAAATTTTCGGAGAACGTATTGACTTTTCCGGCGGTAGAGGTTATATGGAAAAAGATTGGGGACGTTCATTTCCA
>JAFGXO010000148.1 GCA_016936595.1 Bacteroidales bacterium
AAAATCAGGTCGCCGTCCTCGTATTTTAATTGCAAAATTAGGACAAGACGGACACGACAGAGGCGCAAAAGTTGTTGGAACAGGTTATGCTGACATTGGTTTTGATGTTGACTTGGGTCCTTTATTCCAAACCCCTGCTGAAGCCGCAAAAGATGCTGCTGATAATGATGTTCATTTTTTGGCTGTTTCTTCGCTTGCTGCGGGTCATAAAACGCTTATTCCACAAGTAATTGAAGAGCTGAAAAAACTTGGAAGAGAAGATATTTTAGTTGTTGCCGGTGGAGTTATACCTCAACAAGATTACGACTTTTTATACAATGCAGGAGTTGTGGCAATATTTGGTCCCGGATCTTCAATCCCCAAAGGTGCATCTGACTTAGTTGACATATTATTACAACTAATTAACTAACAAAACTATACAACAAAATAAAAACAAACCCCGAAGAAAAAAAATATCTTTCGGGGTTTTAATTTTCTAATATTTAAAACTATTCAATACCAAGTGTTTTTTTTGCAATAGCAATAGTCTCAATATCGCCGGTATATTTCCCTGTTGAATCTGATAACTTTATTGTAGAAATCCAATCACGCCCTTCGGGTTGAGCCTGAGTTAATTTTATAACAATATTCAATGGTTTTGCTCCAACATCATTTGTTAAATTTGTTCCTATCCCAAAAGATGTTTTTATTTGATTTTTAAATACAGTGTTTATCTCCAACGCTTTTTGAATATTAAGTCCATCTGAAAAAATAATTGATTTTGATTTAGGATCAATTCGTAAACTTTTATAATGATGAATTGTCTTTTCCCCAAATTCAAAAGGATCACCGGAATCTTGCCTTACACCATCAAATAATTTAGCTAATTTTGTATCAAACGACATAAAAAATGCATCTGTGGTAAAAGTATCAGACAATGCAATTCCTAAATCACCTCTGTAAATTTTTACCCAATTTTCCATTGCAAGTTTATTTGCCATTTTAAAACCATATTTTGCAGCATGAAACATAAACCATTCGTGGGCATGTGTTCCTATTGGAGTTAAATTATACTTTTTAGCAAAATAAACATTACTTGTACCAACTAAATTTTCGGGAGCATATTCTTTTAGTGTACCTACAACCAAATCGTGATTATATTGCGAAAATCGCCTGCGAGTGCCAAAATCTGCGAACAATATTCCGGTTTCGACAAATTTTTCTGCTTTTACTTTAGTATTTTCTATAATTTCAGCTTCAGAATATACTTCAGGACTTGTCATTTCAAAATAAAGTTCTGAAATTAAAGCCATTAAAGGAACTTCCCACAAAATAGTGCGATACCAATAACCTTCAATAACAACCGAAACATCGCCATCAATTTGTTGTATATTAACTTCATCAGGGTTAAACTTAAAACCTTTTAAAAAATCAAAATAAGTTGGTGGTAAATAATAACAAGTTTTTTCGAGAAACACTTTTTCATCATCTGTTAAACTTATTTTAGATAATTCGTTAATTCGATCTATAAGTTTTTGAGCAAAACCTCTCGGAAAAACAGTTTTACCTCTATTAATAAATTCAAATTTAACTTTTGCTCTTGGAAAAAGAGCAATAACTGCATTTTGCATAGTAAACTTATACAAATCGTTATCTAATATCGAGTAATTCATATTGTTTATTTATAAAATTCATCAAAATAACTAAAATTTTTGTAAATTGTCAAAAATTTTTATCTTATAAAAACATCTAAACAACTGATTATGAAAAAATTAGCAATTATTTTATTGTTGGTTTCAGTATTTTTTAACAGAAACTTATTTTCGCAAGGCAACATGAGCGGAAATGGTCTTTTTGTTGCTTCTGTAATTCAAGAAAATACCAATAATGTAATAGTAGTTCACAAATTTATGACAAAAGAACTTGTTAGAAAATTTGATAATCTTGGTTCAACAGCAATTGACGAAATTAAAATGTCGTTTTCGGGAAAATACCTATACATAAAACAAGGTGATAAATTCTCAATTTTTAATGTTATTCAAGGTAGCATAATTACAAGTATTTCTAATGCCGAACAAATTGTTTTTCCAAATAACGGCGACTTTTTTTTAGTCCTAAAATCAAGTTCAATTACAAAATACGATTGTTCAACGGGCTCCGGCTCACAAACTTACTACTACCCTCAAGGAAAAGATTTGATAGAATTAATAATAAGCCCTAACGAAAATTATTTTGCAGCAACAGCAGTTGACCGAATTTACATTTACGAAATAAATACAAGTGCTGTAAAAAAACATTTTCCGGGAGTTGATGTTAAATTTAGTTCAGACGGAAACCTTTTTACTATTTTATCTGATCTTAATGATAAAATACGTGTTGCAACTTTTGAACTTCCAAGCTTATATCAAAAAAGAACATACACAAGCGATATATTATTGAAAAATCTTAATCCTGGTGGCGAAATTTTCCCAACAAGATCCTCTTTAAGCAATACCGGCGATTATGTTGCCGTTTACACTGCTTTTGATGTTAAAGTTGAAATTTACGTTTTTAACACTACAACAGGTAACAGAGTCTGGACAATCAATAATTTTTCAAATACTTTAAATGAACTTTATCCTCAAGTTTGGACAGACGACAACATGCTTATCGGATACGGAGACCAACTTATGGCAGGGGAATACAATTTAGCCAATATGCAAACAAACGCATTAGGTTTAAGAATTGACGATTTTTTATCATCGCCGGCTTTAAGTTTAGACAATCAAAGAATTAATAGACATTTAACCAACGATTTACATTACGTTGCTCTGCAAGATGGAAACAAATTATACATCAGAGACAGCAGAATTCCGAACAAAAAAACAACTTATACCGATGTTAAATTCTTATGTTTTAGTCCCGACGGAAAATATATGTTTGTAAATAAGGATAATACCGTTAATGCTATTGTTTTACAACAAATTTCTGCAGGTTTACAAAACAACTCCCCTGCCCGATTATACTCTTTTAACAAAATTATTAGCGTTGCCGAACCCGAAAATTTAATAACAAACGATGCTACCCCTCCTATGGGCTATGCATATTTTTATGTGAATAACACAAAAGAAATTGTTAAAGTTGATACTGCTAAGCTTCATTACACTTTCAGGTCGATGAATATTGACGGAAATAACGTTGAACTACAAGTAAATTTAGTTGATGCAAACGGAAATACTTTTTTGGGAGCAACGGACCCAAGCTGGAAATATATTTGGTGTAACTTATTGATTCAAAATCCTAATGGCACAGTAGGACAAATGAATAATTTTACTGTTGAAGAGGTTATTGAAGAAGAACAAACAGCTTATGCTCTGGTTTTAGATCATAGCGGCTCTATGGGACCTAAAAGAGCTAACCAATTACAATACGGAGCTTTAAATTTAATAAAAAACAAAAGAGCTCAAGATGCTTATTTATTGATTAAATACGACAATAAAGTTAAAGTAGAAACAGCTTTAACAAAAGATATTGGCCTAATACAAAGAAAACTAAATAACTTAGGTTTAGCCGGTTATGGCGGCTCAACGGCACTGAATGATGCCGGTTACATGGCTGTTTTAAAACTTTCAAAAGCTACTGATTACCCTAAAAAATCTATTATTTTATTTACAGATGGTTTTGAAAATGCGTCTATTTATTCAAAATTTGATTTATTAGATTTAGCCATGAAAAATAACATAGAAATTAACGTTGTGGGGTTTGGCGATCAAGTTAACGAACAATACTTAAAATCAATTGCTTATAACACCGGAGGATTATATCTCCACTTGTACAATACTAACGAATTGAAGGGTGTTTTTACCGATATTGATTTTAAACGTCGCCATTACTATTCTATAAAATTTCAAACACAACAACAAGGTAAACATGTGGCTTTTTTACAACTTTGCCAGGATATGGCTATGCACGATTCAATTATTATTCCTTTTGACAATTCAAGTCAAAATCAACAATTGGATCAAAGGGCTCCCATGCCCGATTTACAACGCGGTGCTATTAAACTAACACAATTTAATCAGATGAAAATACCTATTAATCCTGTAATGAAGCCTGTTACCGACAAAAAAGTTACAAGTGATTTTGCAGGAATTGTTTTTCCTAATATTTTGTTTAAAACTGCAAGTGCACAAATTATCAGCTCCGAACAACAAGGAATTGACGACATTGTTGCATTTATGAGAAAATACCCGAATGTGTTTTTGCAAATTCATGGACACACTGATAATCAAGGAGATCCGACCGTAAATCTAATTCTTTCAAAAGACAGAGCAAATGCCGCAAAAAAACTTATTGTTGATGCCGGAATTGCTCCCGGTAGAATTATCACCCTGGGATTTGGCGACACTAAACCCGTTGCCCCGAACACAACCGACGATGGTAGAGCAAAAAACAGGAGAATTGAATTTCATATTTTTGTTCAATAAAAGTTTTTTTATGTAAAGTTTACTTTAAATAAATACTTATCAATAAAAAAAACATGTTACTGAATATAAAATAGTTAAATGCTATTATTTAAAGTGTTTTTTATTACAAAATTCATTTTAAAAAAACATCAATTAAATTATTTAACAAATCTTTTAACAATTTTTATTTAAAGGATTTGTTTAAATTTATATTTTTGCACAAATTTCTGATTAAAAACTCAGTAACTTAAATTTCAAAAACACAAATATGTCTGAACAAGAAAAAAACACAGAAGGATTTCCATTAGGAAAACAAAATTATATATTACTCGCAATTGGTTTTGTAATAATAGTTTTAGGCTTTTTATTAATGAGTGGAGGTAAAAATCCGGATCCTAATTCATTTATACCTGAAGAAATTTTTAGCGTTAGAAGAATAGTTATTGCTCCTATACTTGTTATTGGAGGTTTTGCGTTTGAAATTTTTGCAATAATGAAAAAAACAGACTAATAATTTATAAGATTATATTAATATTTTAAAAGCTAAATTTTTCAATTTAGCTTTTTTTTATGCAAAATTTTCGGCAATTTGACGAGCTAATCTATCTGTTTCAACATAATCTTCAATAGTTAAATGTTCTTTAAAATCAACCTTTTCCATCGTCTTTTCAACAATATCAGGTATAGTTAAAAAATCAATTTTTTGGTGCAAAAAATATTTTACCGCCACCTCATTAGCAGCGTTTAATACACATGGTACATTTCCGCCTTTTTTAAGAGCATATACAGCAAGTTGCAAATTTTTAAACACCTCATAATCAGGGTATTCAAAATTTAATTGTGGATAATCTAAAAATGAAAACCTATGAAAAGGAGAATAAACTCTGTTCGGATATGACAATGAGTACTGAATAGGATGACGCATATCGGGCAAGCCCATTTGAGCCTTCATAGAACCATCAACAAATTGTACAATTGAGTGAATAATAGATTGTTGATGAACAATTACGTCTATTTGACTTGTAGATAAATCAAAAAGCCATTTTGCCTCAATCATCTCCAACCCCTTATTCATCATTGTTGCAGAATCAATAGTTATTTTGCCACCCATCGACCAATTAGGGTGTTTTAATGCTTGCTTTAGCGTAACTGTCTTTAATTGCTCATGAGTCCAACCTCTAAAAGGACCACCTGATGCAGTGAGATAAATTTTTTCAATTTCTGAATGAACTTCGCCTTGTAAACATTGAAAAATAGCAGAATGTTCAGAGTCGATAGGTAAAAGTTTAATATTATTTTGATGTGCTTTTTCAGTTATTAGTTCACCGGCAACAACTAAGGCTTCTTTATTAGCAAGAGCAACTTGTTTTTTTGCAGTAATTGCCTCAAGAGTAGGTAGTAAGCCTGAATAACCAACTAATGCAACAATAACAAAATTAATCTCATCTAATTTAACAATCTCATTTACAGCACTATAACCGCTTAAAACTTTAATAGGTAAATCGCTTAAAGCATCTTTAACTTTTAAATAATGTTCATCATTGGCAATGATTACATACAAAGGATTAAGCTTTTTTGCTTGTTTTATAAGTAAATTGTAATTATTATTAGCTGTAAGAGCAATTATTTCATACTTTTCGGGGTGCTGTTCAACAACGTCAATAGTTTGACGACCGATAGAACCCGTTGAGCCAAGTAGTGCGATTTGTTTCATTTAAAAGTATTAAATATTTAAAAAGAGATAAAATTTGTAGGGTTAACAGGACTACCATTTTGCCAGATTTCAAAATGCAAATGCGGGCCTGTTGTGTGTTCTCCGGTATTTCCCACAAGAGCAATCGGTTCGCCGGCGTTAACTCTATCGCCTTCCTTTTTTAGTAATTCGCCGTTATGTTTGTACACAGAAATAATATTGTTAGCATGTTGAATTTGAATTACATAGCCAGTATTTAAACTCCATGTTGCAAGCACAACCGTCCCCGAAAGAGTAGCAACAACAGGATCATTTTCAGGTGCAACAATATCTATCCCATTATGTCCATTTGCAGGTTTAAAATCATTTGAAACAACCCCTGATAGAGGTTTATAAAAGTTTGCGTTGTCGATATCAACAATATCATTTTGTCTTATATCTTCAAGGTTTTCCTGATCGCGTTTTATAAGTTCTTCAAGAATTGAATCTTTTTGTTGTTCGGTTAATAAACTGCTCATCATAGAAGTATCAGAGTAAGCATATTGCGAAATATCAACTCCGTTGATTATATTTTTAATTTGGTTAAAATAATTATCTCTAAAAGCTATTTCTTTTTTCAATGAATCAACAATAACTGTATTTCTAATTATCTTACTTTCTAATTTATAATTATCTACCGGAGGTAAAAAATACTTTAAAGGTGTAAAAATGAACAATAAAGAAACTAAAAAACCAATTAATATGATTATTGTTCCTCCATAAGTAAAAATATTTCCTTTGCTTAAAGTAAAATTAACTCTTTCTTTAAGCGAAACTTCCTCAAAAATAACCAATCTGTATTTCTTTTTTGTTGATGTTTTATCTTTTTTTGCCATTATATTTATTTTTATAGAAATTTAATATGAATTGATTTTTTAAAAAAATGACTGCAAAATTATAAAAAAATCTAAAAAATAGTAGGCATATCCGGATTTGATCTTCTTTCAATATTTAAATGCATGTAAGCCAAATCTGTAGCCAATCGTCCTCTTGGAGTTCTGTTTAAAAAACCCTGCATTATTAAAAAAGGTTCGTAAACTTCTTCAATTGTTCCGGCTTCTTCGCCAACTGCAGTAGCAATAGTACTTAAACCAACGGGTCCTCCTTTAAATTTTTCGATAATAGTAGTAAGAATTTTATTATCCATTTCATCTAAACCTTTTTTATCGATATTTAAAGCATCAAGAGCATATTTAGTGATTTTTAAATCTATGTTTCCATCACCTTTTACTTGAGCAAAATCTCTAACCCTCCGCAATAATGCGTTTGCAATACGTGGCGTTCCTCGACTCCTACGTGCAATTTCTTCGGCAGCAAGTTGTTCTATTTCCATGTTTAAAATTCCTGCCGAACGAATAACAATTTTTGTTAAAATTTCGTAGTTGTAATATTCTAATAAAGATTTAATTCCAAAACGAGCACGCAACGGACTTGTTAAAAGTCCGGCACGAGTTGTAGCTCCAATTAGAGTAAAAGGATTGAGTTTTAGTTGAATAGAACGTGCATTTGGGCCTTTGTCAATTACAATGTCGATAGTATAATCCTCCATTGCAGAATACAAATATTCCTCTATAACCGGCGACAGACGATGAATTTCGTCGATAAAAAGCACATCTCGGTCTTCTAAATTTGTTAATAAGCCTGCTAAATCACCGGGTTTTTCAAGCACCGGACCCGAAGTTGTTCGAATACTTACGCCTAATTCGTTAGCAATAATGTTAGATAAAGTTGTTTTTCCCAGCCCGGGAGGTCCATGTAAAAGAACATGATCAAGTGCCTCATTTCTCATTTTTGCAGCTTGAACAAAAATTTTTAAATTTTCAACATTTTTATGCTGTCCGCTAAAATCCTCAAACCGTTGTGGTCTGATCTGATTTTCAAAGTCGGCTTCTGTTTGATTTATTTCGGGGTTATGTATATCCATTTTTAATCTATATCGTAATCGTTAACTTTTATTAACTTGTCTCGACTGTATTCGGCGGTGTAATCAATGTTTCCATCGTTTGTGTAATATATCCATTTGCCTGATTTATTGTCGTTTTCGTATTGACCAATTTCTTTAACTTTTTTATTAGAATAATATGACTTAAATTTTCCGGTTTTTCGTCCATCGGTATAATTTGAAACACTTTTTAATTTCATGTCAGGATAATAATAGGTAAGCCACTCTCCTCTTTTACGTCCAAAATAATAATTTCCAATTTCGTACTCATCTCCAATTTTATAAAACCATTTTCCATGTTTAACATTCTGAGTGTACTTCCCTTTAGCAATTGTATCTCCTTGTATATCAAGCTCATAAACAATTCCGGTAATTTCACCAAATATATAATTTTCTTCTCTCAAAATATTTCCGTTATCGTAATACCAAAACCATTTTCCATCAGAAAAATTCTCTTTATAATTTCCTTTTTGCCTAAGTGTTCCATTTTGATAAAAATACTCCCACGAGCCTGTTTTTAAATTATTAGTATATTCTCCAACAGCCTGTATTTGACCATCATCAAAAAATAAAGTCCAAATTCCTTGTTTTTGAGATAAAGTATCTAGTTTACCTTCGGCTGTTTTTAATCCATATTCGTTATATATTTCGGCTTTAGAAATATTACCGGATTGATCATAAAAAATATGAGAACCAAATGGTATTGAATCGTTATAAGTTTTCATAAATTTAATTTTTCCATTAGGATAAAAATCAGTTTCAACTCGTAAATTTTTAACTTTTAAAGTATCTCTAATTGTTGGATTATCAATTTGCGAAACAACCAAACCGTTGTCAAAAGTTTTTACCTGAAGAACATTTCCTGTTTGCGAAAATTCTTTGTAAGTTCCATTAGGTAAGCCATTTATATAATTAACTTCGCTTTTAATTTTTCCATTAGAATAAACATCAACCCAAGTTCCGGTTCGTTGTCCGTTAACATCAACCCGATTAACAGCCCTACGGCTAATTACATTATTGTTTCGGTATTGTTCAATTGCTATTAAAGTTCCGTTTGGCGAATATTCGTAACCTTCGCCATTTTTAACATTATCTTTATATTTAATTTTATAATGAACCTGCCCATTTGTATAAAAATAATACGAAAAACCTTGTCGTTGATCATTCAAAAATAATTCTTGCGATTTTACTACATTTACTCCCGAATCTAAGGTTGTAAAATAGCGAGAATAAATTCCATTTTTTGTTCCTTGCAAATAATTTATACTTTCGGTTGTATCGCCATTGGCAGCATAAAAAATCCATAAACTATCAAGCATGAAATTTTTTCGATTACCCTCCGATTTTTTTTTTCCGTTAACATAAAACGTTGTCCAATAGCCGTCAGGCTTTCCGTTAAGCATATATCCTTCGCTCAATTTAAATCCATTAGGATAATGAAAAACATTGTAACCATTAGGATTTACTGTATCTTGTTGCGAGTAAACTGAATTTGAAAATACCAGCAAAAACACAAATAATGAGGATAATTTTATATATTGTTTCATAATTTGATGAAATATTGCAATTTTATACAAATTAACTTCATTTATTTTAAAAATCAAAACATAAGCATATACACTGCTTCTTATTTTTTATTTTTTAAGAATGAAAAATTTAAAAAAAATCGTAAAATATAATTAAAACAATAATTATAGCATAAACTCTAAGCTTGCTCAACTTTTAACTGATTAAGATATTCTTTTCTCCACTTTGAAAAACCTATAAAAGTAGAAGTTAAAAACACTAAATACATAATTAAAGTGGCATACATTTCTTGGTCTGCAAAAGTTATTACTGAAACAATATCAGATACAAACCATAAATACCAATGTTCAATGTATTTTTTTGTCATTAAAAAAGCAGCAAAAACACTAAAAGTTGTAATTAATGCATCAACAAAAGGTATTTCGGAATCTGTTAAATATTTAAGTATATTAGCAATCAAAAAATAGATTACAAAAAACGCTAAAGCTACTTTAAACAAAGCATTTTTGCTTAATCTTGTTATTGGTACTTTTTTCTGATTTCCGTCCTTTTTACCTCCCTTTATCCAATAGTAAAAACCATAAAAACTAAGAGAAATATAATAAAACTGCAAAATCATTAAAGCGTATATTTTTTTATCAAAATAAACATACACAAAAAACACAGCATTTACAAAAGCTAAAATCCAAAAAAAAGGTTTTTCTTTTACACTGTAGTAGATACTACACAAGCCAAAAAAAGCTGCTATTGCTTCAATTTGGTTGTTTAAAATCCAATTATATATTACCTCTATCACTAAATATTTTATAAAAATTCGGCTGCAAAGATAATTTTTATACCGATAATGATGAATATTCAATTAATTTCAAAAAAAAGACAAAAAAATAATGACTGAATGTTATTTATTCACAAAAAAGAAATTTCTTGTTTTTGTTCAAAAAAAAACGCAATTTTGTTGATATTTTTTTTAATTAAATCACTTTAAAATCAGAAGATTATGTTTTCAGGTATAGTTGAAGAAACCGGAAAAGTTGTAAAAATAGAAAAAGAAGGTTCAAATATTAACATTTCGCTGTGGTGCAATTTTGTGAACGAACTTAAAATAGACCAAAGCATGTCGCACAACGGAGTATGTTTAACAGTTGTTGAAGTTACAGACGAATATTATACTGTAACTGCCGTTCAGGAAACCCTTGATAAAAGCAATCTTGGGTTGTTAAAAGTAAACGACGAAGTTAATTTGGAACGTAGCATGAAACCCGATAGCTTACTTGACGGACACATTGTGCAAGGACACGTTGACCAAACTGCTATTTGCACTAAAGTTGAAGAGCTTGACGGAAGTTGGTATTTTACTTTTGAATACGACAAATCTAAAGGAAATATTACCGTTGAAAAAGGCTCTGTTTCGGTAAACGGCGTTAGTTTAACTGTTGTTAATTCTAAAGATAACACATTTCAAGTAGCAATTATTCCTTTTACTTACGATGTTACAAATTTTCATAATTTTAATAAAGGAACTGTTGTAAATCTTGAATTTGACATTATTGGAAAATACATTCAAAAAATTGTAAATCAATATCTTGAACAATTAAAAATTAACTAATTTCAAAAAAAAAAGAGTAGGGGAGTTCATTTGAAAAAATAAACTCTTCTGCTCAAAAATTTGTTTGTATTTGCTATGATTCCGCAAGAAACGGTACAAAAAATAATTGATGCAGCCGATATAGTTGAAGTTGTAGGCGATTTTGTAAATTTACACAAATCCGGCTCCAGCTACAAGGGATTATGCCCATTTCACAACGAAAAAACGCCATCTTTTATGGTTTCGCCGGCAAAACAGATATTCAAATGTTTTGGCTGTGGCGAAGCCGGCTCTCCTGTTAGTTTTGTGATGAAACACGAAGCTATGTCGTTTGTGGAATCGCTTAAATGGCTGGCACACAAATACAATATTGAAATACAAGAAAAAGAACTTTCGCCCGAAGAGCTTGCTGCACTCAAAGAAAACGACACAATTTATACCCTTAACACATTTGCTCAAAAACACTTTACCGAAAATCTAACACAAAAAGAAGAAGGTATAAACATCGGATTATCATATTTTAAAAACAGAGGTTTTACCGACGAAACAATTAGCAAATTTCAACTTGGATACACTCCTGACAAAAAAGACGATTTTGTTGAAACTGCCATTAAAAAAGGCTATAAACCCGAACTAATTGAAAAAGGCGGTTTAGCATCTTCTAAAACTAATGATAGCGTTTTTTCAAACAAAACTCGCTATTACGACCGTTTTAGAGCCCGTGTAATGTTTCCTATACACTCTTTATCCGGACAAATAATTGCTTTTGGCGGGCGTACATTAAGAACGGACAAAAACATTGCTAAATACATCAATTCGCCCGAAACTCCAGTTTATAATAAAAGCAAATCGTTGTACGGAATTTTTTATGCGAAAAATGAAATAGTTAAAAAAGACAAATGCTATTTGGTTGAAGGTTATACAGATGTTATTTCTATGCATCAATCAGGAATTAAAAATGTTGTTGCATCATCAGGAACTTCATTAACAGAAGAACAAATTAGAATTATTAGGCGATTTACACCAAATTTAACATTAATTTTTGATGGCGATGCTGCCGGTTTAAAAGCTGCTCAAAGAGGTATTGATTTATCGCTTAAAGAAGATATGAATGTTAGATTAGTTACTTTGCAACAAGGCGAAGACCCCGATAGTTTTTGTAAATCAAACCCAATATCTGAAATAAATGAGTACTTTTCTGAAAATGAAAAAGATTTTATTCTTTTTAAAATTGATTTAATTCAGTCCGAAGATTTATTAGACCCTATAAAAAAATCGGCTGCAATAAAAGATGTAATTAAAACAATAGCTATTATTCCAGATGAATTAAAACGAGATAATTACATTAAAGCTACATCGCGACTTTTAAGCACAAGCGAAGATATTATTTATTCCGAAATAAATAAAATCCTGAAAAATGATGCAGCAAATCAGAACAAAAAACAAAATGTTAATGCTCTGCAAGAAAAAAAAACACCCGAAATACCTCGTTTTATTGATGAAACTTCATTGCCCGAAGAAAAACAACTTATTTATTTTTTAATTAAATTTGGCGATCAATTATGCGAAGACCAAAATTCTGTAGCAAATTTTATTATCACTGAATTAGAAACCGAAGGTGGATTTAGAAACATTGTTTTTAGAGACGTTTTTGAAATTTACCGAAATAATTTAGAGGAATTTGGTGTTATTGACACAAAAATTTTTCTGGCTCACGAAAATGATAAAATTAGAAAAATTGTTGAAAATATTTTAAGCAATGATTATCAACTAAGCAATTTTTGGGAAAAAAACGGAAATCACGTTCTTAAACCCGAAGAAACTTATAAAAAAGACGTTAAAAAAACAATAATAGCCTTTAAAATTAGAATAATAGAACTATTTTTAAAGAAAATCCACGATGAAATAAGCACTCCAAACCTTACCGAAGACGAAATTCTATCCAAAATGCAAATGAGCCAAACTGCTATAAACGCAAGACTGCAACTTATGGAAATTGGCGGAATTAGACATATTTACTAAGCTGAAAAATGCAATATAAAATTATTTTTTTTTCGAATTATTATAAACTATGCTAATTTTGTCTGGCAACTACCAGACATTTATCATCGAAGAACAATATATCTGACAACTGTCAAACATTTAATAAAACCTTAATTATGGAAATAATTGACAATTTTTCAATTCAAAATCTTACAAATTTTTTTAGAACTAAGTTATATACTTTTAAACCCCAAATGGATGCGTTGAATTACTTGTCAGACAAGTTTGAAGACAACTTTACCGACCTTTATAAAATTGGAGAAGCCGAAATTGACAACAACAACGAATTGCTTATTATTACCGCAAAATCATTAAATCAGCTTACATCTCGCTCCGG
>JAFGXO010000149.1 GCA_016936595.1 Bacteroidales bacterium
TAACCCTGAGTTTTTGCAAAAATTCATTTCTCTTGCCGATGGACAACGAAAAATTGAAGGAATTTATAAAGGAAAAACCAAAACTTATGATTTTAGAGGTAAAAAAGTTTGTATAATTATGGCAGGAAACCCATATACCGAAAGCGGCGATAAATTCCAAATTCCTGATATGCTTGCTAACCGTGCCGATATTTATAATCTTGGCGATATTTTGGGCGACAAAAAAGAGGAATTTTTATTGAGTTATGTGGAAAATAGTATGACATCAAACACTATTCTCAGTAAACTTGCCGGAAAAAGTTACAAAGATATTCATACTCTGTTGCAAATTGCAGAATCGGGACAAAAAGAAGGTGTTCAATACGAGGCAAATCACACTGCCGAAGAAATTAATGAATATACAAATGTATTGGCAAAAATTCTGAAAATCAGAGAAGTAATTTCAAAGGTTAACAGCGAATATATTTATTCCGCCGGACAGTCTGATGAATACAGAGTTGAACCTCCATTTAAGCTTCAAGGCTCTTATCGTGACATGAACAAATTGACCGAAAAAGTTATGCCAATTATGAACGAAGCTGAATTAGACAGCCTTATTTTGTCGCATTACGAAAACGAATCGCAAACGCTCACAACAGGTGCCGAAGCCAATATGCTTAAGTTTAAAAGTATGATTAACATTTTAACCGAAGCCGACAAAAAACGTTATGACGAAATTAAAGCTATTTATCTGAAAAATAAACAAACAAGCAACAGTTCTCATATTTCGGAAGCAGTTGAACAAATGAAAAACATTTCGGGAAGTCTTTCCGCAATTAAAAATACAGTTACAAATGTATCAGTGAAAAAAAAGTAATTTTTTCAATGAACAATTGACAATGAATAATGAACAGTTTTTTGAATACTTCGCTGTTTCGGATTTAGCTTCGCTGAAAAAAGTTGCAATCCGAAAAATTAAAAACTCAAAATTTAAATAAAGTCCGAACTTTGTTCCAAAAAGATTATCACTTTGGTTATTATAAATCATATTTCCACATATTTTCAGGCACTCGAATACAACTATTCGCATAAAGTTTTCCTTCTACTGATGCAATAATAATAAAAACTAGTCATTAAAGATTAACCGAACAAAAATATTATCTTTCAGAAAATCAAAAAATTTGTTGAGTTTGAATTTCAATACATGTCATTAATTAGATTAAAAAAAACATATAATTGTATTGTACACAGACAACTAAATAACTAGCTAGTTAGATAATTAGTAGTTAGTAAAAAAAACAAATTAAATATGTAGTAATATAAAAACATTTTTATATTTGCCTTGATTTGTGTTAATGCTAATGTTTTTTGTCATTTAGCAGAAAACTAAAAAGAATAAAAACAATTCCAAAACCAAATATTATAACTTTAAAACTTAACAAATGAATTTAAAAACCTTATTTTTAGGCGTAATTAGTTTATTTTTTCTTTTTTCTTGTAATACAGAAGAAGATTATATTGAAAAAGGAGAAATTGATAAAGCAATTGATTATTGTAATAGTACAAAAGTAGAAGAACAATCAATTTGTTATCAACATGTGGCTGATTATTGCTACGACAATAAAGATTATGAAAATGCTGCTGAATTTTACGAAAAAACTGGTAACGAAGAATTTAAGAATTTAATTGATAGCTGCATGAAACAAATTGTTGATGCAAATTATGTCGATAAAGAAACAGAAATTGGAAGTTTAGAAGCTTACGCTGATAATATTGAAAATGAAGATACAAAAACAACTTATCTAAATTATTTGGGATATAAATTAATTGTTGATGAAAGAATTGAAGAAGCTGCCAAAATATATAATAAAGCGGAAAATGTTTATGCTGTGCATTTTATAGCAAGACATTATATGAAAAATGGTATGTTTGAAGAAGGAAAAACTCTTTTTACAGAACTTGGCGATGATGAAAATGTTCAGTATTTACAAACTGCTGAAGAGAAATTGCCTGCTTCTATTCAAAAACTGGATAAACCAATTTCTGATTTTATTTATAGCAGAATAGACGAAAATAAACTAGCTGAAAGAATATCAGCTGTTTTAGAAGAAATAGATTATGTAGAAGATGTTGATATATTAACAGTATTAATGTTTAAATACTCAAACGACATGACAGCTGAATTTATTAAAAGCATGAATGGCGGATACCAAAATTATAATAGTAGGTCGTTTGACATTATTAATGCTAAATTTGAAGTTGCAAATATTCTTTTGAATACTCAAAAAGAAATAGATGCTGCATTAATGGCTGAAATAACAAAATTAGTCAATGGTAATTAATATGTATTAACTGTCAAAATTTTGAACTAAAAAAACACCTGATTGAGGTAAAATGCCTTTGTCAGGTGTTTTTCATTTATCAGTATTTTAAAATTCTTTATAACAACTGAACTAATTATTTTTTAATCAAAATTTGAAATTTAGAAGTATTAGCTATTTCTAATAAACCATTGTCATAGGTTGTAAAAACCTGAACTTCCCACCAACCCGGTTGAAGTTTCTGCTGAGTGGAATGAACCAATAAGTTTCCATCACTTAATTCTTTTATTTCATCAAAATCAACTTTTTCGACATACATTAAACTCCTTCTGGTGCTAAGAAAATAATACCATCTAAACTCAAAACCGGCAGATTTTGCTTTTATTCTATCAAAAACAAATTTCGAGAAATAAACATCTAACGAAAGACTATCTTTCATCACAACGCCGTATCTGGCCTGAGATAAAGTTATTTTTTCAGAATTGTTTTCCCAAACAACCATTGTTGGATTTAAAGAAGAAATTTTTTGAGAAAAAACTAAATTTGAAATGAATATTAGTCCTATAAAAAGTATAATTTTTTTCATGATTGTAGAGTTGAGATTTTAATACAAAATAATCAAATTACATTCCAATTACAAAATTCATTTAGTTAATCATTTGTAAAATTATTTTTTGTGTCTCAAATAGCTGATTTATTGTAGTATTGATGTGAAAAAATGTTTGGTCAAAAATATCTATATTTTTTAATTATTTTTGTAAACTTAGATTTACAAAATATTTTTATTCTTTTTAAACATAAATTCTTTGAAAATTGATTTTTTTTAATTTAGTTTGTGAAAAAATCCGCGATAAATGAACACTTCAGAGCAATACGACAAAGTAATTGATATTTGCCGTGAAATTTTTGTAAAAAAACTGCAAGATTATGGAACAGCTTGGCGTATTCTTCGTCCGGAATCGCTTACTGATCAAATATACATCAAAGCAAATAGAATTAGAAGTATTGAAGTAATCGGCGAATCAAAAATTGACGAAGATATTAAGTCGGAATTTATTGGAATTGTAAATTATGCAATTATTTCTTTGATTCAACTTGAATTAGGATTTGCTGATAAAGTTGATTTAGAAGTCGAAAAAGCAACTGATTTGTATTCAAAATACTTTAATAATGCCAAAGAACTCATGATGAAAAAAAATCATGATTACGGAGAAGCCTGGCGAATGATGAGAATTAGTTCATATACCGATCTTATTTTAATGAAAATATTCAGGACAAAACAAATAGAAGACAACAAAGGTTTAACTTTAATTTCGGAAGGAATTGATGCTAATTACTACGATATGATCAACTATTCTGTTTTTGGGCTTATTAAAATTTCAGAATCTTAATCCAAAGATTTTTTTATTTAATATTACTGATGAGATTATAAAATCTCCTATTTAAAAACTTTATTTTTTGAAAAAAACATACAGATGAAAAAAATATTATACCATTTTAGTAGATTCTTTGTAGGTTGGGTTTTCGTTTTTTCTGGTTTTGTAAAAGCCGTTGATCCAATGGGTACCGCAATTAAATTTTCAGATTACTTTAATTACGCTTTTAATCTATCAGGACTAACACCTTTATCTCTTCCTTTATCATTGATAATGTGCGCAGTAGAATTGTCTGTTGGGATTTTGTTAGTTCTTAATTTACTGCCTAAAATTTCTACCTGGACTTCGGTTTTACTAATGCTGGTTTTTACGCCACTAACTTTCTATTTAGCAGTTGCAAATCCTGTTTCAGATTGTGGTTGTTTTGGCGATGCGATAACTCTTTCAAATTGGCAAACCTTTTGGAAAAATATTGTAATAGATTTCTTTATTGTTTTCCTAGTACTTTGGAATAAAGATTTTCCGGCTAAATTGGATTTGAAAATAAGACAAATTTCTTCAACTGTGCTGGTTTTATTGGTTTTTGGTTTTGAATTGTACAATTACAGTTACCTGCCAATTATTGATTTCAGACCTTACAAAGTAGGAAATAATATTCCTGAAATGATGACTATTCCTGAAGATGCAGAACAAGATATTTACGAAACAACTTTTATTTACAAAAATTCCGATACCAAAGAAGAAAAAGAATTTACTCAGGAAAATTATCCGTGGGACGATTCAACTTGGGTTTGGGTTGAAACCAAAAGTAAACTCATAAAACAGGGCTTTGTTCCTCCGATTCACAATTTTGAACTTGTAGATTTAGATGGAAATGACAACACCGATTATATTCTTTCAAAACCCGACACAACAATATTAGTTGTTACTTACACTTTGGAAGAAATGAATTCTAAAAATATTATTAAAGTCAGAACTTTTGTTGATTCTTTTAAATTGGCGCGACCAAATACAGAGGTTTTTTGCTTAACGTCTTCAGATAATGATGCAATAAGTAATCTCGTGAACGATTATGATTTATTCAGCTGGACTTTTTGCAAAATAGACGAAGTAACTTCAAAAACGATAATTCGTTCAAATCCGGGCTTAGTATTACTAAAAGAAGGAACAATAATAGATAAAATTCACTACCACAGCTTAACAGACAAAAGGTTAAAACATCTACTGGAAAATTAACCTAATTATTAATGCGAATTAAGAGTTGAAATATTGGTTAGAAAATCAGCATCTTAGGAGAGTTATTTTTAAATCAGGTGAAAACACCTGATTTAGGTAAAGTGACTCTGGTAAAAATTAAGATAAGCCTTATTATCAGATGATTATAATGCTTCTAACTAAATAATTACTAAAAAAATCCACTTATTTATATTTTATAAATAGTGGATTTTTAAATAAAATTAAAAAAAACGGTCAATCAATTAGTTATGAAAACTTTACAAACATTATGAACTTTTAGCTCCCTTCGGGACAGGCTTTATAAACTTTATAACTTTATAACTTTATAAACTTTATAACTTTATAAACTTTCAACTCCCTAATTTTTAAGCTTGTTTTTCAGATTTTATATTTGCAATCGAAAGAATAACACCAAGAACAATTCCTAAAATGGCTGCATTTAAAACTCTAAATTCTTCGGGGAACAAAAAATTAATTGTTTGAGCCGGAATCCAGAACAAAGGAATAGTTTTTTTGAAAATAAAACTCCATTGAGTTTTCCAATCCATACTTGTAATTATTTTTTCTACTTTAATTGGAGTAATCAAAGACCTAAATTTTCCACCATTTGTCTGAATATGAATATCGGTAATTTTGTGCATAGTCATAAAAACAGGAGCAAACATTACATTCAGCAAAGTGCTTATTACAAAAGCTATAAGTAATTTATTCCAACTCAAAGCTCCACTCATAATTTCTTGTCCATTTTCCATTCCAAATATTTTGGCGACAAAACCAAGCGAACCCGAATAAAAAGTTATAAATGCCATTGCAATAAAAATTCCTAAAAAGCCCCAAACAACAGCATGTGGAAAAATACCGAAACCTTTTTTAAAATAACTTCCGGTTTTTATTCTTAACCCAAGCAATTCTCCTAAGGTAGCAAGGAAAAAGAACTTGACAAAAGCCGTTGTAAGCGGGAAAACAGAGTTCATTCCTGTTTCTTTGTTAAATAAAAAATCAAAAGCTTCTTTGCTCAAAATAAATGGAACAAAAAAAGCAGCTAAAACTATAATAAATATAAAATCTTGCTTTTTCATGTACTGAAGTTTTATGTTATTAATAATTCAAAATATCACCTTATTTGAAAAAAAACAATATCTTGTTTCAAATTTTGGGCGAAAATATCTATTTATTGAGCGAAACAAAAATTTTTTAATTTCAATAAGTAAATTTAATTTTGCAAATAATACAACTATCAAATATACAATTGATTAAATTAAAGTTATTTATAACCTTAAAATAAGAAAATGGAAAACAATATTAATCATATTTTAGGAATAGACATTGGAGGTTCAGGTATCAAAGGAAGCATTGTTGATATTCAATCAGGAAAAATGCTTTTTGAAAGGCACCGTATCCCCACTCCACCAAATGCAAAGTCGGAAAAAATAGCAGAAATAATTGGCGAAATTGCTCAGTTTTTTGATTACCAGGGTGTAATTGGTTGTGGTTTTCCTGCCGTTGTTCAAAATGGCGTAATCAAAACTGCTGCAAATATTGGGAAATCGAATATTGGAACCAATGCAAACAAACTTTTCAGTGAAATTTTGAATACCAAAGTTTCAGTTTTTAATGATGCTGACGCTGCCGGATACGCTGCGGTAAATTTTGGAGTAGGAAAAGGAATAAAAGGAACTGTTTTGATGCTAACAATAGGCACAGGAATAGGTTCTGGTCTTTTTATTGACGGCAAACTTGTACCAAACACTGAATTTGGGCATATTTACATGCAAAACGGACTTATTGGTGAAAAATACGCATCGGATTTTGTGCGAAAAAATGAGGATTTATCCTGGGAAAAATGGGGTGAACGTTTTAATGAATATTTAACTTACATCGAAAAACTTTTTAATCCCGATTTAATAATAATAGGCGGAGGAACAAGCAAAAAAATTGCAAATTTTCAACATAAAATCAACATTAAGACCAAAATTGTTCCGGCTAAATTATTGAATAATGCCGGAATTATTGGTGCAGCTTGTTTGGCAGCAACAAAATAAGTGAACTTGTTGAAAAATATAGAACAATGTATTTTGAGGTTTTGGTTTGAAAAAATATTTAGAAAAAAATGAAAAACATATTAGTTTTTGCATTTATTATTTTAATATTTACTAGGTGTAATAATGCGAATAATGATTGTGTTTTAATTAAATTTGTTGTCCAGTTTTTTGGGGGAATTATACATTGAAATTAGTCCAAACTTCGCAAAAACTCGTTTGAACTAAATCAATGTTGCATCGGCATTTGCCAATGTAATTTATAAAATAGTTTTGGACTATTTTATAAAAACATTTGGTATTACAAGCAAGTAATGCCGATTGACTTTAAAACCGA
>JAFGXO010000150.1 GCA_016936595.1 Bacteroidales bacterium
GATTCTTCGCTACGCTTCACGATGGGGACACGAAATGCTGCGGGGATACCTGAAAGTTACCAACAATGAGCCAGCACGTCACATGGTTAAAAACATTTGTCCATGTCAATTCATTGAAAGTCATCTCAGATGCAAACCAGAAGGTATTTGGTGGCATAGAATTTGTTAATGCATGAAATGTGGTGGAGAATTTCGTTAGCTTCATTTGTTTTTCGTCCAATTAATCATTTTGCATGTTTTTTTTTCTTTCATTTTTTCAGCTCATTGTTGTTGGTGTTATCAAACGCAATCAGAATTTAATTATATGTATCCGTCCTAACTTTTCGAATAAAAATGATGAAATTTCGATTTTTTTTTAAATTTTTAATTAAAAAACAGTTTTTTGAGAATTTTAATTTTTTTATTAAATAATTTTTAAAACATAAAAACATCAATATAAAAACAAACATGTAGATTAAAAAACTTACAATTAATTGTTTATATTATACTTTTTACTCCTATTGGTATTTTTTGAACTTGAAAGAAAACTTTTAAAAAAAGCAATCAGAATAATTCAACAAACGATGCGATTAAGATTTTATCTGATTAGGATCTAAATCTTAACACTATTCGAAATCAAACCATCGCTATCAATATCATAAGCTTTTACGATTATATTTGAAACAAAAAAACTTCAACTTGAGGATAATAACACACACTTTACGTAACCATTAGTTTATTAGGTATTTTGCACTAAATATTAGATTATCAGTATTTTAATTTATTATTATTATTATTATTTCAAAAGTTTAAAAACTTACAATATTGTAATTGTTTTCATAGTTGATAATATTAAGCTTTTTTATCGGTGGTTTATTGCTTTTAGTATTAACAATATTATTTTTTAAAAGCAAAACTAAATAATCAATCTTTATAGTAGCAAAAATTATGGCATAGTAACCATGTAAATATGTTTTTGTGCTTTTAAAATATTTGGAGTAAATGATCTTGAAAGAACATCGTCTAAATCATCTTCTACTTTTTTTAATCCGTAATGATCAGTAGTATTTAAAGGAGCAAAAGGACTACCAACTTGTGCAAAAACAATAAATGTTTCGGCTCCAAAACTTGGACCGGAACACGTAAAACTTATGGGGTATTTATAAGGTTGTCCAACTTGCAAAGCTGATATTTGCTCATTATCAACCAATAAAATTTTTGTTCCGTCTGCCCAAATATTTACTACACGAATATAACATTCTTTCGACGACACTAAATAAAGTTCTAAAGTATCACCTTCTTTAAAAACAACGTTTTGGTTTCCTTTATTTGTCCAAACATCAATATCAAAATCATTTTGAACAGAATTATCATCAAACACATCTTGCTGTTGTTTAACCTGTTGCTGATTATCGGGCTCGTATTTTATGCCGTTCCCCGAAAAATAATCTAAACTAATAAACGCCTTTGCTGTACCCAAAGTAACATCGTTTGCCGGGTCTTTTAATGTTGATGTTACTTTTAATTTATTGCCTTCTTTTATATATGTTCCCGAAATTTCGTACCGGGTTGTTGAATTTAAAGACCGTGATAAGTTACGCTCAACCGAAAATTGTGCCAGCGAAATAAAATCGCTCTCTAACTGCTGGGCTAATAATTCCGAAAACTGACTTGGAAGTTGATTTAAAGCATTCACAAAATTATTTAGCTTTACTGAATGTAAACCATCTAATTCTCTGTACTGCAACGCTATAGCTCTGCTTAATTGATCTATGTCTTTTGCTACTAAAGCATAATTAATTTGTATTAAATTTTCGGTTGATGTTAAGGAGCAAACACTTTGATCAAAGGCTTTTTGATATGTTAAGCGAGGAGTTTGAAGCGAAATATTGTTGATTATAAAATTATTTCCACTAATAAAATATGACGCATTAAAAATAAAATCGCAGCCCGGATAATCATTTTCGTCTTCTGAATACAAAACCGTTATATTATCAAAAGCAGAAAATGTAGTTTTTATTTTTTGTTGAAATTCATTTGCAAACTGCGGTGATAAATTTTTTGATATTTGTGTAAATTCATCATTGTGATTTTTTAACGGTAAAACAACAATAGTTATATTAGCCTTATTACCCGATTGTTGCAAAATTTCTTGTTGTTGTAACTGAAATTTATTTGCTATATCCTGCCCACAAAAACCTGCAATTTCGGAATATAAACTCGTTAAATCTTGTGCGAAAAAACTGCTTACCAAAATGACTAATGTAAATAAAAGAGAGATAATTTTTTTCATAAAAATAATTTAAGATAGTTGTTATTGCAAATTAACTTATATTTTTTAAAATATGAATAAAAAAGATATTTTTATAACGTTTAACATTTTGATAAAATTGTTTTTCAGTTAACAAGTTAAAAATAACCGGTGTAAAAAATGTAAAAAAACAGAAAAAAACTTGCTTTCCACCGTGGAGGAGAGTTACGTAACCACATAGAAACGTCTAAATAATTGTTTGAGACGTTTCCAAATCCCTACGTTTCATTACATAAATAAATTTCAGAAAGATTTGTACACTTTTAATGAACAGTAACAACAAAGGTGTTTTTAAAAACAAACTAACTATATACAGTTACCACTATTTTGCGACTACCTCCGTGATTTCTAAATTCACACAAATAAATACCTTGCCAAGTACCTAAATTTAACTTACCGTTTGTAATAGGTATTGTTAGTGAAACACCAACTAATGAAGATTTTAAATGTGCAGGCATATCGTCTTCTCCCTCAAAAACATGAGTGTAAAAGGGTTGATTTTCGGGCAGCAAATTGTTAAAAGAACTTTCAAAATCGGCTCTAACCGAA
>JAFGXO010000151.1 GCA_016936595.1 Bacteroidales bacterium
CTAAATTACTTGATACACTTTTATATGTTGTTAAAGGGATTTCAGTATGTAATCAAAAAAACACAAAAAGAGATAAAAAAATAGATGGTTTTGTAATTGATGCTCTTTTTACATCAATTACAAATGTTAATTTTGATGATAATGTTATTGCAAAAAAAATACGTATAGGATTAGATATTAGAGACGGGATAAAAAATGCTTGTACCGATTCTGAATGTTCTTGCAAAACTTTAGATGTTGCAAAATGGACTGGTTCTTCGATAGAAGATTTTACAACTAAAGCTGACCAAATTGGAGTGTTATCAACCGAAAATGAAGATGTTCGTTCATTACGAGAATTAATTATTTATGGAGTAAAAGGAATGGCTGCTTATTTACATCACGCCATGATGCTTGGTTATAACGACCAGGCTGTTCAAGCTTTTGCTCAAAAAGCTATGGCTGCAACTCTTAACGATAATTTATCTGCCGACGAACTTGTTGCTTTGGTTATGGAAACCGGTAAATATTCGGTTGATACAATGGCTTTACTCGATAAAGCAAATACACAAAAATACGGAAATCCCGAAATTACTGAAGTTAATATCGGTGTAAGTAACAAGCCCGGTATTCTTATTAGCGGACACGATTTAAAAGATATTGAAGCTCTTCTTGTACAAACCGATGGAACAGGAATTGATGTTTACACTCATGGCGAAATGTTGCCTGCTCACTATTATCCTGCTTTCAAAAAATACTCTCATTTTATTGGAAATTACGGTAATGCTTGGTGGGAACAAACAAAAGAATTTGAGGCTTTTAATGGTCCAATTTTGATGACTACAAACTGCATTGTTCCTCCTAAAAATAGTTATAAAAACAGAGTTTTTACTACAGGAAGTGTTGGCTTTAAAGACGTTAAACATATTGATGCTGATGAAAACGGCGAAAAAAATTTTTCTGCAATAATTGATATGGCTAAAACTTGTACTGCTCCAACTGAACTTGAAACAGGTAAAATTATTGGTGGTTTTGCTCATAATCAAGTTATAGCTCTTGCCGATAAAGTTGTAGATGCTGTAAAAACAGGTGCAATTAAAAAATTCTTTGTTATGGCCGGTTGCGACGGACGTCATACTTCACGAAAATATTATACCGATTTTGCTGATGCTCTTCCTAAAGATACTGTTATTTTAACTGCCGGTTGTGCAAAATTCCGTTATAATAAACTTAACTTAGGCGATATTGGCGGTATTCCAAGAGTTCTTGATGCCGGACAATGTAACGATTCGTACTCTTTGGCTGTTATTGCTCTAAAACTCAAGGAAGTTTTTGAACTTAATGATATTAACGAACTGCCCATAGCCTACAATATTGCTTGGTACGAACAAAAAGCTGTTACTGTTTTGTTGGCTTTATTATACTTAGGTGTTAAAAAAATTCATCTGGGACCAACTCTCCCTGCGTTTTTATCTCCTAATGTTGCAAAAGTTTTAGTTGATACTTTTGGAATCGCAGGAATTGGCGATGTAGAACAAGATATTGAAATGTTTATGATGAATTAGGATTTTAATCTAATGGTTTTTTTTACTGTCCAAAACAAATGATTAAAGTTGAATTTTTTTGGACAGTTTTTTTTATTGTATATGTTTTTAATATTATTATGATAAAAAAAACAATAAAAAAATATTTGATTTATTATTTATTCTGTAATTTTTATTTTTATCAAAACTTTTTGACGAAAATGAGCTGTAAAAATTTAAAAAACTCTAACTTTGCTGAATAATTGTGTAAAGTGGGCAAAAAAATAGCAGAAATATTTGAAAAAATAATTGGTAATTCAAAGGTTGATTTTTCTAAAAAAATAATTAATGGAACGTATTTTATTGTTGTAGTGTTCTTGGTTTTTATTGTTCTAATGTCAAAAATAATTACCTTTAATATTATTTTCCCTTTTTCTTATATTATTTCCTTTGTTGTTTTTTTTTCTTTTATGTATTTTTATTCAAAAAAACGAAAAGATTTATTAGTTCATACTTTTGTTATTGTTATTTTTAGTTTTGCAATTATCACATTTTTGTGGTTTAAAACCTCCGGAATCCAAGGACCTGCCTTATTAGTAAGCATTTCTTTACTTTTTGTTTTGCATTTAATTCTAAATTTTAAACAAGCTCTGGCTTTGTCTGTTTTGTTATTTGTTTGGGTTTTGTTATTATTTCTTATTGGACTTTATAATCCGGATTTGATAAAAAGTAACTTGCCTGAAAATGACTTAAAAATTTTGATAGTTATTGCTTTTGTTTTTGTTATTTTGTTAGTTGCATTTGGTTTAATATTACTTAGAAAACAAAATCTTGAAAAAATTAAACATCTCGAAAATCAAATCACAGAAAAAAATATATATAAAAAAAAAATTACTGATGTTGAAAATATTTATAATTTTCTTTTTCAAAACACAAACCAAGGAGTAGGTTTTACTTCGCTCGATGAAACTTTTGTTATTACAAACAAAGCCGCTGATAAAATTTTTGGATTAGAAAACGAAAGCTTGGTAGGACGAAATTTGCGAGAGTTTGTTCCCTCCGAAGAATTTGAAAAAATAGTTGTTGAAACCGAAAAACGGAAAAAAAATATCTCAAGTGATTATAGATTAAATATTTTATCTGCCGATAAAAAACTTAAAATTATTGAAGTAACTGCTACGCCTGTTAAAGATGTCGATTTTTTTGAAGATGGAACTGTTGCAATTTTTAGAGATGTAACACAAATTGAAAATTTGCAAAATGAACTATTAATTATCAAACAAAAGGCAGAAGAAAGTGCAAGATTAAAAGCTGTTTTTTTAAGTAATTTATCGCATGAAATTAGAACTCCAATGAACTCAATAATTGGGTATGCAGAACTTATAGAGCGAAAATTGAGTGATAAAGAGTATGTTTTAAAAAATATTGAAATAATAAAATCGGACGCTAAACAACTTATGAGCATTTTAAATGATATTATTGATTTGTCAAAATTTACTGTTGGCGATATAAAAGTTGTTAAAGATTTTGATAATCTTAATTTATTTATATATGAACAATTTAATTTTTTTAAATCATATAAATCTTTTATCGATAAAGAAATTACATTCAGGTTAGATACAAATATACCCGAAAAGTTTGAATTATATACCGATTTTTCAATTCTTAAAACTATTCTTAAACAATTATTGTATAATGCTTTTAAATACACCGAAAAAGGAGAAATTATATTATCTTGCATTATTAATAACAATTTAATTGAGTTTGCAGTTACTGATACCGGTATTGGAATTGCTCAAGATGTTCAAAAATTTATTTTTGATATTTTTAGACAAGCCGACGAACGTACTGCACGCAAATATGGCGGAAACGGAATAGGATTAACAATGGTAAAATATCTTTGTGCTGCTATTGATTCCGAAATTAATTTATTTAGTGAGACAAATCGCGGAAGTAAATTTTGGTTCATATTAAAAAAATAGTTATTAATATAATATTTTTTTACACATAATATCCAAACCCTATGAATAACTCCAACGAATATAATGAACTCCTAAAAAAATTCAACGCTATTGCTGCTCAAAATGCTCTTTTATTACAAAAAATAGATGTTTCTAATGATGTTTATAAACGAGTTTTTGATAACTCTAATGATATTATTTCACTCGTTGATAAAAATTACACATTTATTTTGGTTAATCACGCTTTTTTAAAAAATCACAATGTTAAAAAAGAAGATGTTATTGGTAAATCAATTGCTGAAATTATTGGCAATAATAACTTCGAAAATATTGTTAAACCTTATCTTAATAGGTGTTTAATTGGCGAAACAATTGTTTATCAAGAGTGGTTTAAAACCTCTAATTTTAAGCCCAAATTTTTAGATATTAATTATAGCCCTTTTTTTGATGAAAATAAAGAAATCTCCGGAGTTTTAATTAGCTCCAGAGATATTACTAATAATAAAATTACCGAAATAAATTTATCCGAATTATCTTGTATTGTTGAACAATCTAATGAAGCTGTTATTAAAACCGACAACTCATTCAGAATTATTTATATGAATAAAGCTGCCGAAAATTTATACGGTTGGAAGTTTGAAGAAATAAAACAAAAGACTCCTATTTTTTTAGCAGCTGAAAAAAATATAGGTGCTTTAAAACGTAATATAGTTTTTAATATTAAACAAAACGGAAATATTTCAAGTGTAGCACTAAATAAAACAAAAACCGGTGAAGTTTTTTATTGTGAATTTAAAATAACAGTTATTTATAACGAAAATAAAAAAATAGCCGGATTTGTTGGTTTTGTGAGAGATATTACCGAAAAAATAGTTGCAGAGCAAAAAATAAAACACGAACATGAGTACTTGCAAAATTTAATATCTTCGATGCGCGATTTGGTTTTTGTTTTTGATAAAAATGGAATCTTTGTTGATTATAACAAACCAAATTATGAACAAAAATTATTTTCAAACCCCAAAGAGTTCTTATATAAACATTACTCTAAAGTAATGCCTAAATCTGTTTCTGATAAAATCTACAACGCCATCGCTGAGTTGAAAAAAGGTAAAAACCTTGTTGTGTTTGATTATTCGTTGAGCAAAAATAATAAAACTGAATATTTTAATACATTGTTTTCTAAACTTGTAGATGATAATTCAAATTATAACGGAACAATTGCTGTTGTTAGGAATATTACTGATAAAATTATAGCACAAAAAAAACTAAAAATTAGCGAACAAAAGTATAAATCTTTAGTTAATAACTCTCCAGATGTTATATATAAGTATTCTAAAATTAAAGGAACTTTGTATTGTTCTAATGCAGTGTTTGATGTATTAGGTTATACTCAACAAGAATTGTACGATAAACCTTTTTTGTGGACAAATTCTATAGTAGAAGAATACCAAGAATTAGTTAATAATGCTATTGAAAAATATAAATCGGGACAAAAAAACGAAATAATTTATCAAATTAAAGATAAAAATGGTAACACAAAATGGCTTAGTGATGTTTTTACTCGTAAAATAAATAACGATAACCAAATAATTATAGAAGGACACGCATCCGATATTACTGGTTATAAAAACGCTGAATTAGAAATTATTGAACGACAAAACTTTATTAATTCTATTCTCGATAATATGCCAAGTGCAGTTTTTGTGCATGACGATTCAGGTAAATTTATTATTGTTAATAAAAAAGCCGAACAAACTTTAGGCTTTTCTAAACATGAATTACTTTCAATGAATATTACTGATATTGATGTTGATAATGAAAGTCATAGTCATTTAGTTACTATTTGGGAAAAATTACAAAAATTAAAATCAATTAATTTTGAAACTAATCACAGACGTAAAAATAATACTACTTTCCCCGTAGAAATGTTCATTTCTTCTATTATAATTAATAACCAAAAGTATCTTTTATGTATTGCAAATGATATTACTGACAGAAAAAATGCCGAAAATAAATTATTTGAAAATGAACAAAAACTCGA
>JAFGXO010000152.1 GCA_016936595.1 Bacteroidales bacterium
AAAATTCAAGGTAAAAAAAGATTAATAGTGCCCTTATAGTTGTTTTATTTGCTAAAGTAACGTATAAAGGGTTTTGTGAAATTTTTCTCTTAATTCATTTCAAAAAATTGCACATATTTTATTTAAGCTGTTCTTGTTGGAGTTTATATTTTTAAAAAAACTTGTTTAATTTTTTTTGCAGCTATCTTATAATTAATATTTAAATGATTATAAATTAATGATTTTAAAAAACGAATAAACTATTATAAATCAACACAATAATAATACTACTGTTGTTTTTTTTATTTTTTTTTTAAAATGCGTCTGAATAAAACAAAATATTTTTTAATTTTGTACAAAATGAAATTTTATGTCTAAAATACCCGATTACAAATATGGAAAGCCTTTTAAATTTAGGGCTATGAACGTTTTTGCATCAGCAGAATGGATGGCTGATTCCAAACGCAAATACAGAACAGTGTTTGACAAGAACGAAATAAATTATCTGAGGTTTGAATTTTCTTTTTTTAATAAACTTTTCGATGAACAAGATTGGGAAGCAATGCTGTCTGTTGAAGTTATTGACAAAAATGTAAAAAACGAAGACGACAAAGAAAAGTGCAAATTAGCAAAATCTATTAAAATAACAAAAGATCAAAACGTAGTTTTTTACAATCGTAGTTGGGGCGTTGATGAATACGGAGGATATTGGGAACAAGGAGAATACACAGTTAACGGTTATGTTGATGATGAATTACTTGGCTCTGTTGATGTTGTGATACACGATGTTGGTCAAGTTACTCAAACTTATAATCCTTTTTTTGATGTTGTTGATTTAAAGCTATTTGAAGGACCATTTGACTTACCTGATGACAAAAAATATCTTAAAATATTTCCGTTAAATAAAACAAGATATGTATGGGCTGAATTTTCTCTAAAAACTAAAGTACCAAAAGGTACTAAAATAGAATATTTTGTTAATTTTTTAGATGATGCCGGACAGCTTAAGGCGTCGGTTAGAGAATTTTTTGAATTGAAAGTAGCCAAAAGACAAATAGCTACCTACAATACCGGTTGGGGAAATAACGATGGGGGAAGTTGGTACGACAACAAGTACTTTGTAAATGTTGTTTTTATGGATACTTTAGTTGCTTCTACATTTTTTGAAATGGGCGAAGAGCCCGTTGAAGGAATAAATAAACTTATTGAAGGAGCTTTTAAAACATCTATCCAACAACAAGTTGAAGAGGTTGAAGACAAAAAACAATCGATCGAAGATGTTATGACAGAATTAAATGCCCTCATTGGTCTTCAGAGTATTAAAAAACAGATAACAGATCATATAAAATACATTGATTTTTTAAAACTTCGTAAGGAAAAAGGATTTGAAGAAGCCGATAAGATTACTCTTCATAGCGTTTTTACGGGTAATCCGGGAACCGGAAAAACTACTGTTGTAAGATATCTGGGTAAAATTTATCAACACATGGGCTTACTAACCGAAGGACATGTTCACGAAGTAGATAGAACCGATTTGGTTGGCGAATTTATAGGACAAACAGCTCCAAAAGTAAAAAAAGCCATAGATAAAGCTCGCGGAGGCATTCTTTTTATAGATGAAGCATATTCGTTATTTAGAACAAAAGAAGAAGAAAAAGATTTTGGACGCGAAGTTATAGAAATTATCATCAAAGAAATGTCTGACGGTCCCGGTAATTTGGCCATTATGGTTGCCGGTTATCCAAAAGAAATGGAAACTTTTTTGAACTCTAATCCCGGAATGAAATCTCGTTTTAAATATTATTTTAATTTTCCGGATTATACTCCCGATGAGCTAACTGAAATTGCTCAATTTGGGGCATATAAACGTAGCGTAACTATACACGAGGAGGCTCAAATTATTATTAGAAAAATATTAGTTGAAGCATATCGTAACAGAGATAAAAGTTTTGGTAATGCTCGTTTTGCTCACTCGCTTATTGGCCAAGCAAAAATGAATATGGGGTTAAGAATTATTGAACTACCCGATTATAAAAAATTATCTAAAGAACAAATTTCTACAATAACAAAAGCCGATGTTGAGCCAATGTTGTCTGTTGGAAGTGCTTCAAAAATTGAAATAGATGTTGATGAGCAACTTCTTAAAGAAGCAATGGAGGATTTAGACAAACTTATTGGATTAGAGAATGTTAAAGAAGAAGTTACCGAACTCATTAAGCTTGTAAGATACTACCGTGAAATAGGGAAAGATGTGATAAACAGTTTTTCAATGCATGCAGTTTTTACAGGTAACCCGGGAACCGGAAAAACAACAATTGCCAGAATTTTAGGTAAATTATACAAATCATTAGGTTTAATAGAAAAAGGGCATGTTGTTGAAACAGGTAGAGAAGGATTAATTGCCGGATATGTTGGTCAAACTGCAATAAAAACCAAAGAGATGATTGATCAAGCTATGGGTGGCGTGCTGTTTATTGACGAAGCTTATGGTTTAACCGACGATAAACAAAACAGTTTTGGAGGTGAAGCAATAGAAGTAATCCTTAAAAATATGGAAGATAACAGAGGTAAATTTGCCGTTATTGCTGCCGGATATCCCGAAAATATGGACAGGTTTATGAAAGCAAACCCCGGTTTAATGTCCCGATTTGACGAGGTGATACACTTTAAAGATTATTCGGGAAAGGAACTTATTGAAATTGCAGAATTTATGCTGTTAGAACGTGAACTTGTTTTTGATTTAAAAGCTAAAGAATATTTATGTGCTTATTTAGAAAAATTATTAACCATAAAAGATAAGTATTTTGGAAACGCTCGCGAAGTTCGTAAAATAATAGAAGATGTTGTTAGGCGTCAGAACTTAAGAATGGCTGACACTCAAAAACATCTTAGAACTTATGATAATATTCGAACTGTTACCATAGAAGATGTTAAACATTTAGTTTTTGAAAAACCCAGAGGAAAATCATTTGGTTTTAGTTCATAATATTTAGGAAAACACTTAAAAAATACTTGTCAAAAATGAAAAAATATTTTGCAATAATTATTTTAGTAGCATCGTTAATAATAAGTAGTTGTAATTCACAAGCTTACAAAATTGCTGATGATTATTATGAATATTATAATAGTGCAGATTTTACATCAATAAAAAATTTGTGTCATGATAAAATTTCGGCACAAATGGTTGATTTTGTTAAGGAGCAATATAATGATTACGGAAAAATAGTTTCATTTAAAAAATATAGTTACAGCTCTGCAGATGAATACATAATACTTAATTTTAAATGCGAATTTGAAAACGTTGATGAACCTGTTTTTGAGAGAATATCGTTTGTAAAAGATGATAACGGAGACTTAAAAATTGAAGGTTTGGTTTATAGCAAAAAACAATGGTACATTGATGATTATGATGTTTTTATCGAAAAATCTAAAGAAGCTGCTAACAAATATTTTGAATTCTTAATTGATGAAAATTACACAGAAATTGTAACATTATTATCAGATGATGCTTTAAATCAAGCATTTATTGATATTATCAACCAGAAAAATTCTTATTACGGAAACGTAGAAAGTTACGAATTATTGAACGTTTCTTCTTATTTGCAAGATAACGAACCTTACGTTGTAAGAATTTACGAGTGCAAAACCTCAAAGAGTGAAACAATGTACGAACAAATAAATTTTGTTAGAAAAAATGATGAATTTTTAATATTTGATTACAATTATGCAGGCTCATTAAGCGATTTGCCGGATTAAAATAAATCTTTTTATAAATCTCTAACTTAAAATTTAAAGTAAGAGATTTTTTTTGTAAACCATTTATTAATAATATGTTAAATTTAAAAACTGAACTTAAAAAAATAAATCTTAACGAACTTTTATTTGATGGATTTATTATTTTATCATTTATGGTGATGAAATTTTTTCTGCAAAACTCTACTATCTTAGACATTTCTGATACAAAAAACCACGAAGTACTTTCGGTTCTTCTCTTAATCTTTCCTGCTTTTATATATTTATATTTGGGTAAAATAACATCTTCGTTTATTAAAAATAAAAGTGGAATTTTGTTGATATTATTTTCGTTTATAACCGCAATTGTTATCACACTATCAATTGAGTTTACTCTTGGTAAACACTACGAAATATTATTTGATGATTTTAGTATAATTTATCTTTTCCTAACAATCCCGGCATTTATTTTTGGATTAATTTCTCATTATAAAGGTTTTAAAAAAGCAGTAATTATTAGCGGAATAGTTGTAATTTTATTATTGGTTGCTATTGCAGTTGTTTTTATGTTAAGCGAAGATTTGTTTACGGTAGGATTGAATATAATTATTTTGGGAGTGGCAATTATTTTAGGAGTATTTATTCTTATTTTTACACCAATATTTTTAATAAAAATTATAAAAAAAAATAGTAAAGTAAAAAAACAAATAATAAATTTAATCACGTTTTTAACCGGATTATCATTCGCTTTTTGGTATTTTATTAGTGAAAAATTATTAATAAGCCAATCTGCCTTGGGTGTTATTAAATCCTCAAATTTTGGCTATTACTTTTTGGCAATATTCTTATTTAGAATATTAATTGCAATTGAACCACCTAAAAATAAATTAAATATGATAATAGGAGCTATAGTAGTAATAATATCGTTATTAATTTAGTAAAATTTTCAGCTTTTAAATTTTAGTCCAATCATTGTAATATCATCGCGTTGGGTGGTTAAATTTTGCCATTTTTCTAGGTTCAACAAAATAGATAAACTTTGCTCTTCTAAAGGTTTTTCAATATTTTGGGTTAAAATATTTAAAACTCGCAGAGTACCAAAACGTTTTCGTTCAACATTATTTTGGTCGGGTAAACCATCAGTAAATAAATAAAATTTAGTTTCAGTGCTAAGAGTTAATAAATTGTCTGAAAATTTTAAGTTATTGTTTTCAGCCCCACCAATTGATTTTCGGGTAGCATCTACTTTTTGTATTTCAGTTTTTTTATTGTCAAAATAATACAATGCACGTTTTGCACCGGCGTAAGAAACCTCAACAAATTTACTTCCATCTTTTTTTGAGAATTTACAAATAATCATATCCATTCCATCTCGGTTATTTCCACTATATTGCTTTAAACTAACAAAAATATCTTTATTAATATTTTCAAGTATTTTTGCTGGACTTTTTATTTTGTATTCATTAACATATTTATTAAGCAATCTGATGCCAATCATCGACATAAAAGCACCCGGTACACCATGTCCTGTACAATCGGCAACAATAAAAAAATAATCTTTATGAGTTAATTGTTTTAGGGTTGAAAAGAAATAAAAATCGCCTGAAACAATATCTTTAGGTAAGAAAATAATAAAATTATCAAAATATTTATCAATTTCTGTTTTTAACGGAAGGCTTGCATTTTGAATTGTACTTGCATACTTAATACTTGATTCAACAAAATCATTTTTTTCTTTCAATAAATTTTTCTGCTTTTCAATTTGTTTGTTTTTTAAACTAAGTACTTCGTTAGCATCTCTTATTTTTTCAAAAGCTTCATTTAGATTATTTGCTTGAGTTTCAATTTCTTCATTTTGTTGTAATATTTCAATATTTTTTTGTTTAAGTAAATTATTTGCTTTTTTCTTTTGAAAAAATAATCGTGTTAAAAATATCAGCAAAACAATAATAGCTACCGAAAAACCGGTAAATCCAAACAAAATTCTGCGTTGCAACGATAGCTTAGTGTTTTGTTGTTCTATGGCTAAATTTTGCACCAAAATTTCTTGTTTTTGCATTTCAATTTCGTGTTCTTTTTTTTCTGTATCGTACTTTGTTTGCATTTCGGCAATTTGATTTGTAATATTTTCGGAATAAACAGAATCTTTATACTGAATATGTTTTCGCAACGATTTGTAAGCATTAAAAAAATCATTTTTTTCTGCATAAATGTTCGCTCGTAGGTCGTAAATATTTATTAAAATTTCGTAATCCTTAGTTGGTAATGATATTGTTTCGGCTGAATCTAAAAAAACAAGAGCTTTTGTATTGTTGTTCAAATAACTATGAGTAGTTGCAATATTAGTATATGAATTAGCAATATCATGTTTATCTTGATTGTTTTTATCTAAGATTAAACATTTATTAAAATAAATAAGTGCCGTATCAAAAACAGATAAGTTTCTGTACAAAACGCCTAAATTATTATAAGCATCTGTTAAACTTCTTTTATCAATATTGTAATCAAGTTTAATTTTTAAAGACTTTCGCACATAATAAATAGCTGAATCTATTTGGTTTATTTTCCAATAAACCATTCCAATATTATTGTAAGAAGAAGCTATCCCTTTGTTGTTTTTTATTGATAATTCAGAAATTAAAGATAAATTGTAGTATTTTAAGGCTAAATCATATTGTTCTAATTTCCAATAAATTAATCCAATATTATTTGTGCTGGCGGCTATTCCTATAGTGTCGTTAATGCGTTCTCGTATATCTAATGCTTCTAAATATTTTTCAAGTGCTAAATCAAATTCTGAATCATATAAATATGCGTTTCCAATACTGTGTATTACCAATCCTTTAAGAGTATCATTATCAGAAAGTTCGGCAAAGGGTAATGCCGATTGATAAGTTTCTAAAGCCTTGGAATAATCCGAATTATATATGTAGAGCTTGGCTAAATCTCTAATTTGACCTATAATTAGTTGATAATTATCTGTTTTTATTGATAATTCTACGGCAATTTTATTGTAAAAAATTGAAGAATCTATGGAAAAATTATAAGCTTCAACAACTAACTCGTCTAATAGGTCTATTTGCCTATTAATATCAGTTTCGGTGTTATACAAGTTTAATAAGGAATCTACTGTTGACTGACTAAAAACGCAAGTAATCAACAACATATAAGTTGTAAATAATACAATTTTCATGAAAACGATATTTGTTCAAAGTTATAAATATTTTTTCATTAAAAAAATTCGGCTAAAAATATTACTTTTGTGGCAATTTAATTTTTATGCACATACAAAACATTAAAATACATAATTATAAAAATTTATCAGATATTGAATTGGATATCTCCCCTAAAATCAATTGTTTAATTGGTGAAAATGGAACGGGAAAAACAAATTTTTTAGATACTATTTATTTTTTATCTAATTCACGAAGTTATTTTAATCACATTGATGCCAAAAATATTTTGTATGGTGAAGAATATTTTTTTATTGAAGGAAAATTTAAAAACGAAGACAATTACAACACTGTACTGGCAAATTTTTCGGTCGAAAAAAATAAAACGATAAAATTAAACTCAAAAAAATACTCAAAACTTTCTGAACATTATGGTAAATTTCCGGTTGTAATAATTACGCCATACGATGTTAATTTAATTTTAGATGGAAGCGAGCTTCGCAGAAATTTTATGGATACTATAATAGCTCAGTACAATAAAGAATTTTTGATAAATCTTATAAATTATAAAAAAATATTAATTCAACGAAACGCTTTACTTAAAAAATTTGCTGAAAATAGAATATTTGATCAAGAAATGCTTGCTATATTCGATTATAAGCTTATAAAACTTAATCCTCAAATTTTTAATTGTAGAAAAAATTTTATTGATGATTTTATGCCAATTTTTTATAAATATTACAATCAAATTGCTCGTGCAAATGAAAATATTCAAATTAGCTACAAATCTCAACTTTGTGAAAATGATATTGAAAAATTACTTTCTGCAACAATAAAAAAAGATTTAGTTTTGCAACGAACAACTACGGGGATTCATAAAGATGATTTATTTTTTACGATTGACGATAATCCTTTGAAAAAAAATGCATCACAGGGGCAGCAAAAAAGTTTTTTAACTGCACTAAAATTTGCTCAAAGCGATTTTATAAAAAAACATACTAATATTAGACCTATTTTGCTTTTAGATGATATTTTTGACAAATTAGACAGTAATAGAGTTAAAAATGTAGTTGAATTGGTTGCCAACAATCATTTTGGCCAAATTTTTATTACTCACACTGATGCCGAAAAACTTAAGGAAATACTTACTCCGGTTGGCGTTGATTATTCAATTTATCAATTTGATAATGGTAAAATAGAAAAATGCTCTTCAAATTAAATTTAAAAAAATTACAATGAAAAAAACAATTTTACTTTTTATTTCAATCAGCTTAATTTTTTCTGCCTGCGAGCAAACTCCAACGCCTAAACCTACAGCTTATTACAGGATAACTTTGCCACAACCTGAATATCAAATTTTTAAAACCGATACTTGCCCCTTTTCTTTTGAATATTCTGTGTTTGCAAATATTTCTCCTTTAAAAGATGCCGATAATCCACCATGTTGGTATGATATTAACTACAAAAAATTTAATGCCAAAATACATTTAACTTTCAGAAAGATAGACAATAACCTTGATTCTTTATTAGACGATTCGCATACTTTAGTTTACAAACACGTAATTAAAGCCGATGCAATTAATGTTCAAGATTTTATTAACGATAGTCTGAAAATTTATGCTACGGTTTTTTATATTCAAGGAAACGCTGCAAGTCCTCTTCAATTTCAGATTATGGATAGCACAAAGTATTTTTTACGCGGGTCAGTATATTTTAACGTTACTCCAAACGCCGATTCTCTTGCTCCGGCAATTAAATTTGTTGAAGACGATGTGAAATATTTTATCGAATCTTTTGAATGGCAAAATATTTTGTGCGATGCCTGTTATTAAAAAAATATATTATAATGATGCCAAAATTGGTTTGTGGAAACTTTCCGAAGAAGTTGATGAATTAGAAAATCTAATTTTGAACGATTTATCTGCTCAAGAAAAATCTAAATACAATAGCTTTAAAAGTAATCAGCGAAAAAAAGAATGGCTGGCAACTCGTATTTTGCTTAAAGAAATAAAAAAATCGCAGTTTCATACAATAATTTTATATAACGAAGCCTGTAAACCTTATACCAATCACGAAAATATTAGTATTTCACACACGCGTAATTATGTGGCTGTTATTATTTCTCAAAAGCACAAAGTTAGTATTGATATTGAAAAAATTTCGAATAAACCCATTAAGATTATTGATAAATTTTTATCAGAAAATGAAAAACAAAATTTTGACTACAAAAACTCAGAAATTGCAACTCTACTTTGGAGCGTAAAAGAAACTGTTTATAAATTTTACGGAAAAAAAAATCTTCCTTTTATTGACCAAATAAATATTTTGCCTACAAATATTTTTAATCAAGGAAAGCTTACTGCAATTTTGCTCAATGAAAAAATAATAAATGTAAACTACTTTAAAACAAACAGTAATATTTTAACATTTATTTCTGAATAAAATAGACAACAATTTGTGTTTATTAAAAAATTACAAAAATTTTAAGAAAAATCTAACTTTTAAACTATTATTTTTCTTAATTTTGTAGTTACAACAACATATTCAGCAAAAATTTTTACAATGGATATCGAAAAGGAAAAACTAATAGAAGAAAATATTCGCCTAAAAAAAGAACTTGAGAATTATAAAAATGTAAATTCAAATGATGTTTTTGAGCTTATTTTTAGAAATAATTCTTCAGTAATGCTGAATATTGACCCTGATACAGGAAAAATAATTGATGCAAATAATAAAGCTCTCGAATTTTATGGTTATTCATATAAAGAAATAACTAATCTTAATATTAAAAATATAAATACCGCAACCGAAACTGAAATTACTCAAGAACTTAAAAATGCAAAACTAAATAAAAGAAATTATTTTTTATATAAACATAAACTTGCAAATGGTAAAATATTAGATGTTGAAATTTTTTCGAGCCAAATAAAAACCAATAATAAAATTTTTATTAGTAATATTATTCATGAAATAACCCATGTTTCAAAAACTGAAATAGAACTAAAAGAAAGTCAAAACAGACTTTATACTTTTATAAATTCAATACCTGACATTATCTGTTACAAAGATGCAGAAGGAAGGTGGCTGTTAGCAAATGAAGCCGATTTGGAACTTTTTTGCCTTTCTGATGTTAATTATGTTGGTAAAACCGATGCCGAATTAGCACCATACACCAACGAAATTTACAAGGAGGCTTTTATAAATTGTATGAGAACCGATGAAATTGCTTGGCAAAATGCAGTTCTTACCAAAGAGATTGAAAGAATTCCTACTGTTAATGGAAATGTGAAAGTTTATGATGTTATTAAAATTCCTCTATTTAATCCTGATAAAACCAGAAAAGCATTAGCTGTTATTGGCAGGGACATTACTAATTTAGATGAAATTCAAAAAAGCTTGATTGATGCAAAAGAAAAAGCAGAAGAAAGTAATTTGCTTAAAACTAAATTTATAAATAATATGTCGCATGAAATTAGAACTCCAATGAACGGTATAATTGGTTTCTCCGGTATGCTCAATCAAGAAAATTTATCTAAAGATAGAATAAGATTTTATACTAATATCATCAAAAATAGTGGTGAACAATTGTTAAGAATTATTGATGATTTATTAGAAATTTCTCAACTTGAAACCAAAAAAGTTAAACTTTTTGAAACTCAATTTTGTTTAAATAATTTATTATTAGAATTGTTTTCAATTTTTCAAATAAAAGCCAAAGAAAAAAATTTATCACTTTATCTTAAAAACGGACTAAATGATAATAATTGTGGGATTGTTACTGATAAATCTGTGCTAAATAAAATTATAAGTAATTTACTTGAAAATGCAATAAAATACACGAATACTGGTTATGTTGAAGTTGGTTATTTTATTGAAAATAATAATATTAAAATTTATGTAAAAGATACTGGTTTTGGAATTTTCGACAAAAATTTCGATAAAATATTTGAAAAATTTTCTCAAGAAGAAAACACCCTGAACGATAAACAACGTGGACTTGGCTTAGGGCTGGCAATTGTGAAAGAAAATGCTGAATTACTTGGTGGCAAAATTGAGATAGAATCTATTAAAGAAAAAGGTTCAGTTTTTTATTTATCTATTCCATATAAACCAATTAATATTGATGATTCTAAAAATACCGTAAAAAACAATCATAATAACGATAAAGAGTTTAAAATATTGATTGTTGAAGACGAACAAGTTAATTACTTATACCTTGAGGCTCTGTTATTTACGTTCAATAATTCATTAAAAATTACCCATGCAAAAAATGGTTTAGATGCTATTGATTTATGCGACGAGAATAATTATGATTTGGTTTTAATGGATATAAAAATGCCTGTGATGAATGGTTTTGAAGCTACTAAAATATTAAAAGGTAAATACCCTCAACTTAATATTGTTGCTCAAACAGCATACTCTTCAAGCGAAGATATTGAAAAAGCTAACAGAGCCGGTTTTGATGATTTTATTTCTAAACCAATAAACAGACTAAAAATGATTAAACTTGTGGAAAATTATATGAAAATTTAAGTTTAATAGGTTTTCTTCTTGCTCAAATTTTACTATAGTTAGCTGCTTTTAAAGTTCTGATTATCACGCTTATACATACTTTAATTGCATTCTAACTAATTGTTTTTTTGCTTTTTTTTAAAAAAATAATATTTAGAATAATTGTCTAATTTTTAATGTTTTTTGCTCTGGATTAGTTATAGTAATCAAAACAGCTTTAATATTAATTATTCTTTTAAAAATCCGTATTCATATACTTTTGGTTCAATTTTTTTTGCTAAAAGTTTCAATTTATCTCTTAAATTGGTTATTAGTTTCATATATGTTTCGTCATTACTTTTGCTGTTCATTCTGCCTTTATCGTTTCTGCCCTGAAAATGTTCGCGAATATCATATAATGAAGCATTTACATTGCAATTTGGTTGTTCATGATAATATTGCCATAATTTTTGTCCTGCATTAAAAACGGTTTTTGCTTCTTCTGAAAAATGCAGGGGAATTTCATAATGTGTTTTAGGTTCAGACAAAGTATCAAAAATATTTGGACTTTCATTTGGCTTTATTTTTCCTTGTATGTATTTGCTCATAAAATTGCTCTCAAATTTATCGCGAGAATTTACTTCGTTTTCTGTAAATGGTATCCAATGGTTAATACCTTCATTTGAAGAAATCCTATTTTGCCCATGAAATAAAGTAAACGCCAAACAATTATTCTGAAATTCTTTATCGTTTTGCCAGAGTTCGTTTGGATACAAAAACTGGTCGCGGTCGTTTAGCCAATTAGCAGGAATACAATGGCGAACTGAAAAATAAATCACACCATTTAGTATATTTTTATAATTAAAAGAATAATAATTAACATGTCGAGTTCCTTTTTTTGTTGATATATTCAAAAAATTATTATTTTGAAAATCAGGTGCGGGATTTCCCATATAGGCAATACTTTTGATGTTTTCATCTTCAAATTGTTTAATCCATTTATTTAACGTATCAGGTAATTTTCCATAAAAAAGTTTTTTCCCGATTTCATGATTATTTATATCGAAAACATCACAAGAAATTTCAGTGATTTTTTCTTTTACGCCATTGTTCCATAATGTAAATCCAATTGGGAAATTTCCTTTTACATTATCAAAGGTATAAGCAGGAACAACAAATCCACCTATATATTTAGCCAAGAAAAACTCTTTAAACTTGGTAAAATTTGAACCTTGTATAAATTTTAATTTTGAAAAAATTCCTAAAAAAGCATCAGGTATTTTTTCGTATATTTGTGCTATAAATAAAGCAAATAATTCGTTAGTAGCATTACCTATTTTATAACTAAAATGTTCATTTGCTTTATTATTAGTTGCAACTCCAGTTTTATTTTCGCCTGTTTTTGTTACAGTTCTTGAAGAGGTTGCTTCGGCATAAGGCGGATTAATATAAATAACTATTTTTTTGCGCTTTTGTGGGTTGTTTATAATGTTTTGCAATGGTTGTGGTAGTTTAGAAAAATCATCATTCAAAAAATCGAACTGAAAAACGTGGTCTTCTGAGAGGTTAGCTCCGTTTTTAATACGGTCTCTCATTACTTCTACATCTTGTTTGTCGAGTGTTGAAGCCCAAATATTGTATTTGTTTGTTAATCCGGTTAAAAGGTTTCCGGTTCCTGCGGCACAATCCCAAACGTAATATTCGTCCTGCCAATCTTTGCCCAATGCGTCAGTTAGGTATTTTTGCGAAAGCTCTACCCAAATTTGCGGTGTAAAAAAACTACCTTTTCGTTCTCGCACATCTTGCGGAACAAGCAAATCTCGGCGTTCTACAATATAATCCCAATATTCTTGTTCGGGTGGACGCTCGTATTTGTTCCAAAATTGATTATGTGCTTTCTGATTATCTGTAAAAGAAGTAGAACTTGAACTAAACAAACCGTATTCGTTTAGTTTTCTGTCTAATTCGTAATGGTCTTTTTTCAACAATACAAATAATTTTTCCTTTAAAGTTTCATTTTCGTAGGAAAGCAAATCGGCAAGATAGAAGTCTCCATCAATTAAATTATTTTCTTTAGCAATTTCCCAATTTACAGCTATTGTGGGTTTTACGGCTTGTAGCCATTTACTGTAAATAACTATGAAATTATTTTTATCAATTCGGGTTTTTGTTAATCCAAACTTACCAACAATAAAATTGGTTTTAATAAACTTTTTAAGTTCGTTGTCGTCTTTATCGTAATAAAAAAGAAATGTATTTTGGTCTAAAATATTTTTTATTTTTTCTAAAATAATTTTAAATTCTTTGGTTTCGTGGTTTGAAGGTGCAACGTTCCAGTTAAAATCATTAACATAAAAAATATCGTGAATGTTGTTATAAGGTATAAAAGCAATTTTTTCGGCATCAAAAGCACTCAGCATTGGAGGTGGCATAAATTTATCAAAAGTTCGGGCTTTGCCAATGGTAAGTATTAGTTGAACTAATGATTTATAAATGTCCGAAATCCCTTTTTTGGCTTCTGCCCAAAGTAAACTTTCTTGCTCCGAAGGTTCAATTTCGCTTTTTTGCATTGATACGCAAAAGTCCACGTCGCCAATTATTTTTGTGTTGTCATATATCCAAAAAAAGTCTTTAGCAACTTTGTTTTTTAATTCTTCTTCTCTTATGTTTAAATCGTATGACATTATTTTTTGTTTATTTTGACCAAAATTTGTTTATAGGTTTGTGTACTATTTTTTATTTTTTTGCGATAAAATTAAAAATAAAATTTAAGCAAAAAAAAACTTTGCACACAAGCACAAAGTTAATAAACAGCATTATTAATTATTATTAGTTTTGATTAGTTGCATAATTAACGCGCATGTTTCTGCCTCCTAAATCAGAACCATCAAGTTCGTTTTTAGCAAGTTCAGCGTCTTGATCATTTACCATATCAATAAAAGCAAAGCCCTTGCTTCTACCATTATCTTTATCTGTAACAATTTTAACAGAATCAACTTTGCCATAACGCTCAAAAACGTCTTTCAACTCATCTTCGCTAAGATTATAGTTGATATTTCCTACATAAAGAACCATAAAATAAAATTAAAAAAGTTAATAAAATATTGGCAAATGTATAAATATTAGTTTTAAATAAAAAATATAAACTATTTTTTATTTAAAACTATGTGTTTTTAACTTATTAAATCTTCAAAAAAATGGGGGAAAAATGTTAAAAAAGCAAATGTAAAAAATGCAATAAAAATAATAATAAGTATAAAAGTAAGTACAACAAAAAATCTTGTTGTTTTTGCTTTTTTATTTACTTTAGAAACAAGCTCTAATGTGTGTTGCGAACGAGTGTCGTTTGCAATTTTAGTTACTTTGTCTAAAGTTTTTTTTGTGGTTTGGTCTTCAACTAAAGTTGTTGTTTTGTTTAATATTTTAGTTGAAGTTTCGTTAATTTTATCAACTTTTTGAGCATTATTATTCTGAGCTTTTTTTACTTCGTCAATTTGTTCTGAAATAGTATCTAATCTTTTTGGAAAGTCAACATTTTTTAGAGTAACCGAAAGTTGGGCGGTTTCGTTTGCTAATTCTAAATAATTATCTAATAGTTCTTGTTCTTTTTTTAGCGAAGAATTATGTTCTTGAATTAGTTTGTCAATATCCGATTTAATGGTTGAAATCTGTAGTTTAATAAAATCTTTTTCTTCGTTTAAAGTATTAGAAGTTTCGGAAATAAGTTTATCAATTTGTTCTTTGCTGTTTTCGGAAATTTTTTGCAAAAATTCTTGAGTTAAGCTTTCATTTTGCATTGTAAGATTTGAAAATTTTTCTAACGATGCTTCTTCTTGCGACAGTCTTTCTTGAAATTTATGAAAAATATTATTCAATTTATCTTCGGTATGATTATATGTTTTGTTCATATAATCAGAGAACAAGCCTTCAATTATTTCAAGTTTCTCTCCAAATGATTTTTGTAATTCTTTTGAAGATGAAATAAGTTGATCTGAAATTTCAGATGATTTAGAAATTTGAGAGATTGCCCCGTCGAATTTAGAAAGTTCTTCCTGCAGTTTTAATAATTCAGTATTTATTTGTTCAATCATTGCGTAAAAGTTAAATTATGTGTTAATTAACTGATTGTAAGTTTTTTTGTGCGTTTTTTGTTAATATTCAAATTTTGTTCCTAATTTTTAAAATGTAACCAAATTTAGATATTTCGTTTTAAACAAAAAAATTTTGTTGTTAGCTTAATATATTTTTAAGCTTTTTATTGAAATTAGTAATCCAATTTGTGTGAATTTTTAGAAAGAGTATGTTTTCAATTTTTGAACGAACTTCGAGATTAAATTTTGAAGTTAATTCTAAAATTGTGTTTAGTTGTTTTTCTATATTAAATGTACTAAATTTATCTCTAAAAATAGTTATTCCTTTTGTTAAATTTTCAAGGTAATTATAAAATTCTTTTTGTTCTTCAGAATTAAGTAGCAAGCCACTTAATCCGTTAACTATAAGTAAGTTATGGTTTTGAGTGTTTACATTCAACAATAAAGTAGAGGAACGATTGAGGTGTTCTAAATCGTCAATTAGTAACGATTTTTTATTAAAATATTTGTCGATAACAGATAAATCGTTATTATCAATAAAGGCTTCTAATTCGATTAAATATTTTGCCGAAAAATAATTGTTCAAAAGTGGTAATATTCTATTTTCGTTATTCTTTAGCGATTTTATAAGTTCAAAAATAATGTTGTATGAGTTACTTCTTTTTTGAAGAATATTAAAAAAAACAAATTGCAGATAATAGTTTACAGATTTAGATATTATAGAATTACCTTTAGTTTTTGGTATTTTTTCAAACACTTCGAGTGCTTGATTTTTACAAATAAAAGGTGATATTTTTTTATGAATATTATTAATTACTTGTGTGTCTGTTTTTTTTGTAAAAATAAGAGTAAATTGTTGATTTTGGAAGTCAATTATAAAATCATCAAGTATTCCTATTGAAAATAGACGATATATTGCCGGAACGGTGTCAAAGTAGTTTCTAAAATTCCAGTAAAGTTTTTGTATTTCAAGATTGTATTTTGAATATAATTCTTTGTCAAATTTATAGTGAGCAATAAAAGTGTCTAAAAAGTCTTCAACACCATAAGTTTTTTCGTAAATATCAATAATTTGATTATGGTTTAAATCAAGGTTTTCGTTTTTAGCAAATTTTGTTTTAAATTTTGAAATAGCGTCGTTGTAAAATTCAACTGTTAGTGTTGATTGTTCGTTGTGCTTAATTTCAGTCCAAATATTATTGATACCATTGCTTGTTGAAACGCTAATTTTATCATTTAAAATATGAAAAATTTCGGCACCGTTTGAAACTATTTTTTCAATATCAAATTTTAAAAACGATAATATTTGTTGGGCAATATCACTTTTATTTGTCCCCGACATATTTACGATTTGATTTAGCTCGTAGTCAATGTATCCGATAGAATAATTTTCATCGTCGTAAATATAAATTTTAGTTGGATTAAGTTCGGGCTGACTTTCTAAGTGTACCCATTTATCAAAAGAATAGTGTATTCTGCGAATTAAAATATCGGCAATAGTTTCTTTAGGGTAAGTAACCATTGTCATTATTTCTTCAATAATTTGCAGTTCTTTTTTAAGATCCGGATAAATATGTTCGTATGCTTTGCTTCGAGAAATATTTTCTGTTTCGGTTTCTGACGAGTATTGTTTTTCTATCAAATTTCCTTCTTCGTCAAAATCAAGTTCTTTTTGGGTGAAAGCAATTTTATTGTTTCCAAACAGAACATTTACGTCGATATTTTTTGATGAATGAGTTTTTCCGAGTGTTTGAATAAAAAGTTCAATAGAAGTTGGAACATCTAAATATATTTTTTTAGCATTAATATCGCACCCTATTCCAAGAGAGTATGTTGACGATAGAACGTCGGCTTTGTTATTTATGTAGTCTCTAAAATTTTTGTATGATGTTCTTGATTTTAAGGTGCTTATAGTTAAAAGTTTATCTCCAATTGTTCCGTCAAAATATAGTGATGTTAAATTGTTGCTGTTTAATAGTTCTGCCGTTTTTTTGGATTGATTATTAAAAACAATTGTTCTTTTATCTAAATTTTGTTTAATTATTTGCAGTTTGTTATTAAAAAGAGCTTGATCGGCTTCTTTAAGATTGGTGTTGCTAATGCTATCGACTTCAACAAATTTGAGTTTAACATTATTTAAATTTAGATCAACTTTAACAAAATTTTCATCTTTAATATTAAATTTCAACTTAATATCTTTAATAACATCATAAGAAGATGTTTCGGAGAAGCAAGCAAACTGAGGGATTTTGTTATTTTCGGCAATAATTTTGATATTGTTAGGTATAGTTGCGTATAAAGGTCTAAAATCTTGTGACCATTCAGAAACGCAATGTGCCTGATCTATAATAATGTGCGATATTGTTACATTGTTTTCAAAAGTTTCTTTTAAAACTTGTCTAAATTCGGGTAAATGTAATCTGTCGGGTGTAATATAGTTAAAGAGAGATTGTCCATGACGGAGTTTATTAAGAGCCGAATATTTGTCATAAATTTTTTGAGTTGATGCACTAAAATAAGATGCACCGTCTATCATATTGTCGAACAAGTCATCAAACTGAAATTTTAATCCCGACATTAATGGCGTAATAACAATAGAAATTCCGGGTTGTAGAATTGATGCGAATTTATAAATAAGTTCTTTTTGTTCGTGAGCCGGAACAACAGTTAACGAGTTTTGGTTTGACAGAACTCGAATTAAAAATTTAAGTTGTAAAAAAGAAAGTTTTTCGCGATGAAAAATATTTTTAAAGAAAAAATTCAGAGCATCTTTGGTAGCGTTTTCGTGTTCTTTTTCTTTAAATGTTTTATTTGTAGTTTCGTATAGATAAGTTTTGTACCATATTTTAGGGGCAGAAAAGAATTGACGTTTTTTTTCTACATATTCCACCGATCTTATTTGAGCAATAGTATTTGCATTTGAATTTAATTTTTCAAAATCGAAATTGCTGCGTCTTAAAACAGAAATATCAATAAGCACGTCAAATTGTTCTTTGCTGTCAAAATCTTCAAGGGGTTCAATTTTGCCTTGATACAAAATGTTTAATTCTGCTTCTTCAAATTCGGGGGTGAAAAAAATTGTTAAATCAATTTCAGGTAATTTTCTGAATTTACCTTCGAGTTTAAAAAGTTTTTCAAAATGCTGTTTTAAGTCTTCAATAGCTAAAAATGCGGCGGGAACATCTCTTTCGATAATGCATATTTTCCATTTTTTATCCGAAAGTTTTAATTCCTCAGCAGCAATAAGGTTTAAAATTGTTTTTTGAATTCTTGCAATGGCTAAAGGGGTAAGTGCCATTTGCATAGCATCTAAACCATAATTTGTTGCATATAAAGGACTGTTGTAATTTTTTCTTAAAATGTCGAAATATTCGTCAAAAGAAAAATTTATAAGACTTTGAATTTCAAAAGTTTGGTTATTGTTTAATTCTGAAATTAAAAGATTATCGTTCCAATTTATTTGATTAAGTTTTTTGTACAGTTTTTCTTCAGCTAAAAAGTCTTTGTTTAAATTTTCTTTAGGTGAACTTATTTCAATAGTTAATCCTGCTTTATTTTTAATAGTAAAAGGTAATTCTAAAGAGTAGTCGAATTTTTTTTGCGAAAAAGATTCATTGTCGATATTAATAAATTTATCGTTGTGAGTAGAATTTTCGAAAATGGAGTTTACTTCTCGTTTTTTTGAGAGAAGTTGAACAAAAAAATTGCCGATATTAATTGGAATAAAGTCTGTAATAAGTTCACGCTCAATACTATTATCATCAAAAAAATTGTTTTGAATATCGTTGCACGAAAATCTGGGATCAATAATATGTAATGCTCTAATTATTTCGTCTTCTAATTCATTGTTGATAAATTTGTAAGAAAAACTATCAAAATTAACTATTTTTTTTGTCTTAATAAACGTGTTGGCTATTCTGTCTTCTATAAAAGTAGAAGGATATGTCGGTAATCCTCTGGAAATAATATTATTTAAAACTGCAACTACCGCGTCATTACTCTTTTTAACTATCTCTTTATTGATTTTTAAATCAAAATGAGATAAATAATGTAAAAGATTTTTAATTCTGTCGTTATTTTTTTCTTTTACAAATTCTTTAATTATTGCATTTATAAAAAATCCTGCTTGTTGCTGAGGCATGTTCTTTTTTTTGTGAAAATTGCAAATTTAATACCACTTATATTCAAATTATTTGCATTATTTGTTAAAAAGAGGTTTAATTTTAAAAAAATGTGAAAATATTGTTCTCTATTTTGTAATATCACACGTTACAAAAGTAAAATATTAATGACAATTTTCAAAATTAGTTTTTTTTGGATAAAAGTGTTAAGTAATATGTTTTTTTGTTTAGAAGTTTGTGTTAATAACTTTAGCTGCAATTAGTTTGTCGTAATTCATTCTAAAATCGTGCAAATAAACGTAAATAACATAGTCATTTTCGGTTTCAAAAAATGATCCGTCTATTGGAAATAAGTCTTTATTTTCTAAAACTAAACAATAATTATAATACCCTTGCTTTAAAAGTATTGTTTTTTGATAAATATTGTGATTATTGTTATAATCCATTTTAAAATCAGGCAAAAGTTGCCAATTAGTTAATTCGCCAAAAATATATACGTTGTTGTTTGGAAATTCGTAATCACGAGGCAGATAGAAATGCACTTTTATATAATCGGCATCGGAATTTGGTGATGTGCCAAGTTGATTGTTAATAACATATTTTCCGTTAATATCTTTATGAAAAAAATATCTGCTTTGTTGATTTTCGGGGACCAGAAAAAAATTATATTCATCAATAAGTTTAATGTCGGCAACTTTTTCGGAGGCAAATCTGATATTTTGTGCGTCAAAAAATCTAAATTCATTTCCGGCTTTAAAAATTAGTGTGTTTGGATTGCTGAATTTTAACGTCTTGCCGTTAATAAAATCAGGTTTAATATTTGTTAAAGCAATATCGGGGCGGTTATTTTGAAAAATATTAACCTTAAGATACTGAATATTATTTCCATTGTCAAAATTGCTGCTGCTAATGTTAAATTCAACTTGTTGATAATTTTGGCGATAAGCATTAATTTGTGGACTTATTACAGTTCCGTCAATAATTGCCGAGTTTTCTGTAATCGAAAATCTTTTTGTTAAAACGGTATCGTAAATATCGTAATCTTTGTAAACAAAAATGATGTAATTTCCTGATAATTTAAAATCAATATCATTGTTAGGTAATTCTAAACTAAAGTTAACATAATTAACTAATGTATTAAAAGAAGTTGTGTAATCGTAAATATTATTTTCTTCAAAACCGTTGCAATAATCGTCAAAAATTAAATCAGATTGTGTCCAGTCGGCGTTACAATGAATTATAGTGTATTGATAATCAAATACTTTATTGTTAGGATTAAGATCATCAAAACTAAAAATAAGTTTTTCGGCAGAATTTAAATTAATTATCGGGTAAGAAAATTGACTGTTTTTAGGCCTTATTTGAACAGTTTTAATATTATCTTTAAAAACTTTGTCAAAAAAAATGCCTGATTGAGCAGATAAAACGAAAGAAAAAATCGTTATTAGAATAAATATTATAATTTTGTGCATATTCAAATTTTTGCAAAATAACTAAATTATCGATTATGAAAAAATATGTTTTTATTTTTTTAAGTATGATTTTTGCTGCCTGTGTTACTACAGAGCCAACCTTAAAGCCCCCGTTGATGAAAATTTTTCCCGATACTATTGTAGGAATTAGCGTAATTTCACCGGTAAGTTTTACTATTAACGGTTCAGCAAACGAAGATATTGTTAATTTTAGCGTAACAACCACGCCTTTTATCGACGAGTTTGATACAATATTCCCATCATTTACGCATTCTTTTTCAAAGCAATTTGTTTTTGCATTAACAGATGCAAATATGCCTGATTTAGATGCCGATAGTACTATTACTGTTATTTTTGAAGTTAACGATTCGTACAATAAAACCGTTGTTGAACGATATATGAAAGTTTATAATGGATATCCTTTATATAGTGTTGATTCTACAGAGCTTTGTTATATGTACGATTCAACATTTTTTTATTCATTAGATTATTTTTCGGATTTTACATTTTCTCAGATTCAAAATTTTATTTTTGATATGGTTGTATTATACGACAATAATTTAGGTTTTGTAATTGCTTCTCCCGATGCTTTTTATATTAGTCAAAAGTTAAATGAATTAGCCTACATTTATAATAGTTCAAACAGAAGACACACTTCTTTTTCCAAAATTTCAATTGGATTTAATGCCGTAACAGCAAAATATTTGTATTTTCTTTCGGTTTCGGAGCAATATATAAATGAAAATGGAGGGAATGGAGTAGGAGTTGATCATTTAGAAGTTGGTGATGTAATTGCATTTAAGCATAATAACGGAAAAAAAGGTGCTATTTTAATAACCCAAGCCGATCCGGTAACTAAAAAATTAGCTTTTACTTTTAAGTTTCAGGATTAAAAATATTTTGTTGTGTTGATTTTACTTTTTTGCAAGTAAGATTTACTCTTTTTTGCGTAAAAAAGTTTGTCTTTTTGAGATTATTTTGTTTATTTGCACAGTATTTTACAAATTAATAAAATTTAAATTTTAAATTATGAAAAAACTTATTTTTCCTGCTATTGCAGCATTGATTTTTATTATTTCATCTTGTGGCGAAGGCTATGTTGATCCTCAGGCTTATTACGATGATTTAAATGCTCAATATATAAAAGTTAGAAATGCTCAAGATTCGTTAGATATTTTATTAAACGAAACTGAAATGGATTTAACTGCTATAGACGGAGCTTTTGAGGACGCAGTTATTGCTTGTGACAACGCTATTAAAGCTGCTAACGATATGGGTGGTTATCAGGGCGATGAAGCAATGAAAAATGCTGCTGTTGATTTATTTAATGAGGTTAAAAATGTTGTGAATACTGATTATAAAGAGTTGTATGAACTTTACAAAAAACCTATCGACCAATGGGAAGATGCTGACATTGATCTTATGTATGAATTATTTGAAAGTATTGACGATAAAATTTATGATAAAGATGATGCTTTTTACGATGCTCAGTTAGATTATTCTACAAACTATTCTGTTGAGATGTTCTAATAAAAAATAACCTCTCTTAAATTTTAAGGGAGGTTTTTTATGTTTTAAAAATTTTTACTAAAGTTGAATTAAATTTTGGTCCTTTCCCAAAATCTTGTGCTTTTGCGGTTGTTAAATTATTAATTGACTCTCCGTTTATATCGTCGATTTGACGTTGTGCCCAAATTACTTTTTTTGCAATATCCGAAGATATTTTTGCGGTAAAAATCAAACGAGCATTTTCGTTTTCTAAAATCACTTTGTCATTATCATTTATAGATAATTCTTTTGCATCATCGTAATTAATATAAATAGAATGTTCAAATTTTCCGTAAACCTCTTTAAATTGAGTATTTGTATATCTTGCTACAGCCGAAGTTATTAAAACAAATGAATTTTTTATAATATCGGGTTGTTTTGGGAGTGGACTAAGCCCTGATTTTTCAGCCGGCAACGAATAAAATTCAATTTTTTTGCTTGGAGTATTATAAAATGAATTTTTCTTAATTTTTAGTTCAACCAGATTTCCTGATTTTAATTTTTTCTCGTTTAAGGATTGATTTTCAAATTCTTTTTCAATAACTTTCATTGCCGAAGTAAAAATATGTTTATTGGAAATTCCAATTTCTTGAGCCAAAAGCGTCATTATTTCAACTTCAGTTTTACTGTTTGTTATTTTTTTTGAGCATTTTTCAGAAATTCTTGTATAATTATGCCCCCACGACAACATTACATCTTCTTTTTCAAAAAAAGTAGGCACAGGAAAAACCACATTTGCAATTTTTGCTGTTTCTGACCAATGTGTTTCATTCACAGCAATATAAATGTCATTTTTCTTTAATCCTTCGATAAATTTTGATGGGTTTGGCAATGTTTTTACCGGATTAGTTGAATTTACAAAAATAAACTTGAATTTGTTTCGGTAAACCAATTCGCTTAAATTAACTTGGCTTACAATTTTTTTGTTTTTAGATAAAAAATCACCGGCAATAATTGAAGTGTTAATATTTAATGCTCTACTGTTACTGTAAAAAAAGCCCCTTTCAAGTCCTAATATTGCAGGAATAAAAGAAATTGCTCTAATAGGTTCTGCTCCTTCATTTCTTTTTTGTAAAGAAACTCCAATCATGGTAGCCGAAAGTTTATCTTGGGCATAAAAATTTGCTAATTCAATGATGTTTTTTTCTGAAATATTTGTTAATTCAGCAGTGTTTTTTAGCAAAAATTCGTTTGATTTTTGTTTAAGCTTTTCAAAACCTATAGTTTGATTTTTTATGAAGTTAGAATCATGTTTATTGTTAGAAATTAACAGGTTAATTATTTGATAAGCTAAACTGGTATCTGTTCCGGCTTTTATTTGTAAAAAAACATCAGCTTTTTTTGCAGAAGCAGTTCTAATTGGGTCTATAACAATAATTTTTGCATTATTTTTTTTTCGAGCTTCAAGCGACAATCGCCAAAAATGAGGGGCTGTAACAATAGGGTTAAAGCCCCAAAATACAATTAACTTTTTATTTGGGAGCAATGTGGGTTGAATGCCGTATGAGTTGCCGTAATGCAAATTAAGAGCATTGTGTCCGGTTGCGGTACAAAGAGCTCCGTCTGTTTGTGTAACGCTTAAAAAATTCCACAAACGTTTGGCAAAAATATTATTAATTAAACCTTCGTTTCCGGCATAATCAAGATATAAAACACTTTGTTTGCCGTATTCGTTAATTGTTTGTTGAAGTTTTGTTGCAACTTCTTTTATTGCTGTATTCCAATCAACTACCGTGTGCTTTTGGTTAATTAATGTATTAGGTTCATTAACCCTGTTATTGTGTAGTCTTATATTATCTTTTGTGCCACGAGGACATAAAAAACCTTTTGTAATCGGGTGATTAATATCTCCTTTAACAGAAATAATATTTTGATTGTCGTCTGCTTCAACAATCATACCGCAGCTGTCGTAACAGTCTCTTGCACAGGTAGTTTTAAAAGTTGGCATTATGTTTAGTTAATAATTAGTTTATTAGAAATTATGCTGTTTTTTGAGGTAACTTTAACAAAATAAATTCCTTTTGGTAAAAAACTTGCATCAACATAAACTAATTGTCCGGTCTGATTTATTGATTTAATATCGGTATATAATTTTTGACCGGTTGTTGAAAAAATATCAACAGTAATATCTTGATTTTGAATTATATCCGTCCACAAATAAAATCTACCATTGTTTGGATTAGGGTAAATTTTAATGGTTCCATTTTTTACAGAAGCAATTGAAACAGAGTTATTACCTATAGAGTAGAAAATGTAAGGATCAAATTCTCCCATTGCAGGATTTTTAGCAGAAATACCGGTAACATCTTCGGCTATAATATAATACGAAATTTTATTTGTGTCGTTAGGTGAAGGAATAGTGGCAGTGTAGTTTCCTTTAGAATTATAATCCATTATAATTTCTTGAAAAGTTTCATCATTTATGCTGTAAAATAATTTTGGATATCCGGTTTTTATATCATTACCGGCATAAGAAAAAATATCGGTACTAATTTCAATGCCTTGAGTAGATGAAATAGTATCAAACAGAGGAAAATGTTTAATAAAAAGCATGTTTCTGTCAGCAATACCGTGGGTTCTACAATGCAGAGCATCAGTATTGTACCATGATGCACCCGAAGCAAAAACTCCAATAATTTCGTATCCGGGCATTGCTTGCTCATAAACATCAATGGCTTCGTCGTCCCACTGAGAGCCGGTTTGAGGTACAAATACTTTTCCGTTTAAGATAAGAGAGTTAGTGTACGGGTTTGTGTCATCATCGTAATAATCAGAAGCCTGAACTCTATAAACATTGTAGGGGTAGCCAAAAGAACAATTTGTGTTTTCAAAATAAGCAGCAGCAGCTTCGTAGTCGGCGTATCTGTAATCTGATTGAGGAACTTGCGTGATAATAACTTTGTCAACGGCAACAAATTTTCCCCAACAGTCAATGTGCTTAATATAATCGTCGAGTGGATCGGGTAAAATGTGATAGTTTGTAATTCCTAAGTATTGGTTCATGCGGTTGCAAATTTCGGTTTCGGAAATTGAGTTTTCATCAGTAACTAAATCAGTAGAAACAGATTGTCCGTATCCATCAGTCATGTAATTACCTCCTGTATGTATAACGTTCATGCCATAATACGGAATGTTCAATTCGTATGCAATAACACTTGGCACATCATCATCGGCAGGGCGAGGACGATTGTAAGGGAAATCAACAATAGAAATGGTTTGATTATCAACAGCAATAAACCAGGGGCTGTAATCGCGGCTCCACCATGAATCAACATCGTGAATAACAAAAGTGCAGTTTGCGGTGTTAACTCCATTATTGTTAAGTAAATTATTAACAGTGGTTTGTTCGGAGCTGCTACCAACTAAAACGGTAATGTTTGTGTATTGCGAAATTGTAGCAAGCATAGAGTAGGGTATTCCAAAACCAAAATCATAAGCAACAATAACACTTTCCATGTTTTCCCATTCGGCAATATTTCTAATTGTACCCGTTGGCGGGTCTGTTTGTTGAAAACTGCGAGTGTGATTTTGTGAAATACTTAATTCGTAGCTATTTAAAGAGTGCGACAAACCTTTGCTATTTTTGTAAGTTGTATCGCTTTGAGCAAAAATTAATAGCGAACTGAAAATAAATAAAATAAAAGCAGATAAATTTTTCATTTTGTGAAGTTAAAAGTTTAAAAATGTTTTCAGCAATAAGAGAATTAAATAGAGCTAAGTTGCATAAAAAGGAGTGATTAAAACTAAAAAAAGGTCACTCTAAAAAAAGTGACCTTTATAATTTTAAAAATAATTATTAAGCTTGATCTTCATCAGGACGACCGTTGAAAGGAGGATATTTATCTGATATTAAGTAACTAATATACAAGTTTAATCTCATTGCCCATCTAAGAGTTCCAACAACAAATTTGTGCATTCCTTCAGGATAGTTTCCTGTGAAAAGAATTGACCACCAAGCAATAAAATTAACAAATCCGGTAGCAATCATTCTAAAATAAAGCACAAAGATATGGGGGATAAGCACATAAAAAAATCCAAAGAAAGTTTTAAGAAGTAAATCACCTCTGCTTAAAGATTCAGGATAAGCAATTTCTATTTGAACGTTTGGGTGTTCAGAATCTAAGCCAAATTGTGGGTAGCCGTCAACTAAATTGAAAAGAGATGCACTTAATCTTGTGCTCCATTTGATGTATTTTACTTGAAAGTCAAACACTCCTTGAGGATATTTTCCTGTAAATAATATAGTCCAAAAGGCAATAAAATTAATTATTGAAGACCAAATTCCAAGAAACATAAGAACAATACCATGAGGAATAACAATGTAGAAATATCCAAAAAAAGTTCTTAATAAAAGCTCTCCTCTTGAATAAGATTCCTGTCTAATAATTTCAAATTTCATAAGTTAATGAGTTTTTTTTTATCCTACTCTGTTAGCGGTTTTCGGCTTCCCCGTCAAAAATATTTTAGTTCAAAAGTGTTATTTTTTTTTAAGTTTTCCAAATTTTTTTACAATCGTAAATTTGTATGATTCATCTTGTTTTTTGCAAAAAAAGAAATAGTTTTTACAGATAATAGTTTTATAAAAATAACGGTAAATTTTTAGTTGTTTGTTTTAAATAATGTATTAAAAAGGAAATTCAAAAACTATAAACTCCTCAGAAACAACTGTTTGGATGCAAAAATATCCTATAGCTTCGTTAGTAAAATTTCCGATAGGATTATAAGGAGTTGTTGAATTTATGCCCGAAAATTGAATATCCATAAGTTGTTGATAAAAATCGTAAGTTGCTTGATTAATGGTAATTAAGTCAACTCTAACGGTGTCAAATTCAATAAAAAGTTCAGAAAGCCCCATTTGCATGGTATCACTAAATGAAGATTGGTCGTCAACAAAGTTGTAGCTATCATTTAAATAGTCTCCGTTATAGTAAATTTTAAATCTATAATAGTTAACTTCGTTCGGAATATCTAGCCAATAGTTTATTCCGAATAATCTTTTTCTTTCGTTTCCGGCACTATCAACCACAGGAGGTGGTCCACCTTCAAAATTTGTAAACAGGGTTAAAAAAGGTCCGGGGTTTCCCGGGGTAACTGCGTTTGCAGAGTATTCGTTTCCGTCTTTATCAGTAATTTTTAATAAAAACTCATCACCCTGATTTGCAACAACATTGTAAGTTGTATAGTTTCCGGTAATATCTTGTGTAAGATTATAAATTTGATCTTGTGGTCCGTATAAGATTACCGAAAGATCGTTTACTGTTGAATTTTGAGTAGTGTCGTAAAAATTATTTGAAAATGTAGCATGAACAACGCAAGTGCTGTCGGAGGCATTTAAAGTTGCTTCGATAATAATTCGGGGTTCAACATTTTCTAAATCTAATTCTATAATGTCGGTACAAGCACTTAATGTGAAAAGTATGCTCGCTGCGATTGATAATTTTATAAATATTTTTTTCATTATTTGTAGTTTTGTATTATTATTTGTATTAGAGATTGTTTATTTGAATTTAAAACTCCAGGTAATTGACGGAACGGCACCAAAAAGAGCAAGTCTTTCGGCTTCGGTTTGTCCGGAATTGCTTTCGTTAAAAGTTATTGAATAAGCATTTTTGCGGTTATAAGCATTATAAACAGAAACGTTTAAGTCAGAACTAAATTTTTTTGTATCTTTAATATTCCAAGTTAAGCCAAGGTCAAGTCTGTGATAATCAGGCATTCTATCTGCATTTCTTGTAGAATATAAATTAACTAATACACCATCAATATAGTATTTTCCTACAGGAAAAGTAACAGCATCACCGGTGTAATAAATCCAAGAAGCCGAGAAATTTAATTTAGGTAAAATTTGATATGTCATAACAATCGAAAGGTC
>JAFGXO010000025.1 GCA_016936595.1 Bacteroidales bacterium
AAACAATATGCTAAAAAAATTAATAAAACTTACAACTTAATTATTGAATTACAATTTTTTTTTCTATAACAGAACACGCTCCAAAAAAACCTAAAGCACCATTTGTTATGTTTGTTACTACGTTTCCTTGATCTAAATCAAAAACGCCTCCTCGCCAAGTGGTTTCAAGTAATAACGAACGATAAAATTGTGCATGTGCTTGTGTTAATGAATATTTACGTTCTGTAATAATTGTTCCTTGTGGAAAATAAACTAACTCTGTTTGTGGTGAAAATAATTCCGAAACATCAAATGATGTTAAGGTATAAAAATATAAAACAGAATGAATAACATTGTAAGCAGAATCTGCGTATTCGATAGTATTTGAGCGATCTATTTCTATAATATACATCGCATCTTCATCGGACGAAAACTGTGATGGATAATTTGCTAAAGTATATGACCCAATTATGCTGTCAAAAATATAAGATACTGGTTCATAATCAATTACAGGCAACATTTCTGAAACAGCTGAATAAATTTCATCACTAAAAACAATATTTAAAGAATAAGTTTTATTTACAACTCCTATAAATTTTTCGTCAGAATAATAAACTCCTGGATTTAAGCTGTCTTCTGAAAACGGATACCTTTTAAATCCGTCATATACAGATACATTTGCTCCTAAAACATTAGCTCCTGACCCATTAATATCGTCAAATGATTTTTTTATAATAATTTTATGATTTAAATATTCATTTGTAATTACACCTTCTACTATAAGATACTCATTAACAGAATGTTGCAACTTCCAGTTTACAGATTTTTCACACGAAGCTAAAAAAATCATCAAAAACAATATGTATAAAAATTTATTAATCATCTGAATTTGAATTGATATGAAACAGAAGGTATAAATCCAAATAATGACATTGAAGTTGATATTAAATCTCTTTCGGTTACAAAATTTGTAGGAACTAAATAGTTTCCGTTTGGAGTTTCTATCTTGTTAAAATTTACACCAATTACATTTTGACGTCCGTATAAATTATTAATCGAAAATGTTAAAAAATGCTCAAATCGATTTTGCTCATTTTTATTTAATCGTGTTCGCAATGAAATATCAAGTTTGTGATAATCAGGCAGTTTATCGTTATTTTTTAGTTCATAAATTGGTATTGTATAATTTTGAAAATTATAAAATCCGGAAGGCGAGCTAAATCTATTTCCCGATATAAAAAAGAACGACATCGACAAATCTGTTCTGTTTGAAAATTGCCATAAAGTATTAAAATAAAAATTATGTGGTTTATCCCACAATGCAGGATATGATTTATTGTTATTTACTTCTGGTGTAATTCTTACAGTTTTAGAATATGAATAATTTATTTTAAATCTAAAACTTCCTTTTTGTTTTTGAACAGAAATTTCAAAACCTGCCGATTTTGTTGTTCCAAAACGCAGTTGATTTTCAAAATATGGGTTTAAAAATAAATACGGCTGATTTGAGTAATCGGTTTGATTATTCATTTTTTTGTAGTAAGTTTCAGCAATTATTTGAATTTCTGCAAGTTGCAAATTATACCCAAAAGTAAATTGATTAGCTGTTTGAGGTTTTAAATTTAAAGATGATGGCAACCAAACGTCGAGAGTTGTAAACGGACTTATTGAATTTGAAATAAAATGTAAAAACTGAACATTATGATCGTAACTTAATGACAATGAAGTTTTTGGTGAAATAAACCATAATGCTGATGTTCTTAATTCTAATGGATTATAGCTGTTAAAAATTTTATTACCAAAATATAAAGTATCTATTACTTGATGATTTGTATTAAAATCATAACTTTGTGTTGGTCCAAAATTATTCCAATTATTAAATTTGAGACCATAATTAAATAAAAAATTATCATCAATTTTATATTCTCCGCCAAAATAAACAATATTATGAAAAACATTACCGGCAAAAACTTGCTCAAAATAATAGCTCCCTAATGTTAAATTACCCGGATTATATGATTGTATTTTTGTTTCAAATCCAAAATTTAATTTATTGTTTGATTGTAAGTAATATGTATAATCATTTTTAAACGAAACAGTTGAAATATTAGAACTCCAAAATATATTTTCGGGAACAGAATAATAAAAATAATATTTATAAGAACTAGTAAGAAAAGTAATATTTGAAAATACTTTATCTGAAAAAAGATGATTCCATCTAAATGTAAATGTTTTATTTTGCCATTTTATTGCTGCATCTGAAATTTCGAGATTATCATAACCGGAATAATAAGCAAAATAAATTCTGTTTCTTCTATTAAATCGTTTATTGTATTTTACATGAAAGTCTCTAAAATTTATCTGAAGATTTGGAGCACTTTTAGCAAAAAGATAATTAATATTTGATTTACGCAGAGTTAAAACAAATGAACTTTTTTCTTTTTTTATTGGACCATCAATACTAAATGTACTTAAAATAGGACTAAAAATTGCTCCAAAACCTGTTTTTTTCATGTCTCCATCTTTTGTTCTTATATCTATTACCGAAGATAAACGACTCCCATATTGTACCGGAAAAGCACTTTTGTAAACCGTCATTGAATTTATTGCTTCGGGTGCTATTGCAGAAAAAAAGCCTAATAAATGCGAGGGATTATAAATTGGTGCTTCGTCTATATATATAGCATTCTGCCCTTTATCGCCTCCACGAACATTAAACATTACCGAACCTTCGCCAAGTGTAATTCCCGAAACCGAATTTAAGCTTTGTATTGCGTCATACTCTCCTCCGAACATAGGTTGATTAAAAATATCTTTTGAATTTAACTTAAATCGCCGTAATTCACTATTAAGTAATGGATTAAGTTGACTATTTGAAACTGTTACTATATTTAGTTCTTGCACATTCAAATTCAAAAATTGTGAAATATCTTTATTTTCATCAACATAAATTTGTATTGATTTTGTTTCATAACCTAAAAAAGTAAAATCTATCGTATAAGTGCCTTTTGGTAAAGTAATTGAGTAAAATCCGTAAACATTTGTTGATGTTGCAATATGATTGTTTTTTATTACTATAGTCGCTCCAATTAAAACTTCATTATTTGAACTGTCTTTAACATAGCCATTTATTGAAAAAGTCTCAATAGTGGAATTAATATTTGTAGTATTTGTATTATTATTAACCTGATTTATAAATTGTTTAGGCTTTAAAATAATTTGTTTCTCAATAATTGAATATTCTAAATTTAGCTCTAAAGAAAGCTGTTTTACAATGTTTATTGCCGGTTGATTTCGTGCTACAATTGTAATTTTTTGATTTTCGTCAATTAACTGATTATTATATGAAAATAAAAGTTCTGATTGTGCAGTAATATCATTCAAAACATTTTTTAGAGATTGATTTTTTGCATTTATAGTTATTGTTTTTTGTAAATTATTTTGCGAAAAACTTGAAAAAACACAAAACAACAACAGAAAAAAAATCAAAAACTTCTTTTTATCTGCAATAATAATCTTCTTCTTATCAATTTGCTTATGTAATTTTATTAAAATATCCAGCACTAACCCTTATTTATATATTATTATCTTATTCCCCTGTGTTGTAATTTTAACATTTAATGTAGCCTCAACAACACTCAAAACGGCTTCTATTGTTTGATTATTAAAAGTTGCGGTCATTCGCATATCTTTAATATTTTTATCTGAAATTATTATTTCAACTCCATAAGTTCGTTCTAATACTGTACAAATTTCGGCAAGTGTTTTATTCTCAAATTCAATTTTTCCTGTTTTCCAAGCTAAATAATTTTTATTCTGAACATTTACAATTTGTTTATCTACATTAAAATGTTTTCCGGCTGTTAAAATTGTACTATCTGAAGGATTATTTTCCGAATACACTTTTACAATTCCCTTATTTACAACTACTTCAAAAGAATTATCTTTTGACGAAACAAAAAATTCGGTTCCAACAACTTCAACAACATAGCCCGAGGCATTTACAACAAACGGATTTTCTGAGTCATGTTCAACTATAAAATATGCCTCTCCCGACAAATCAACTTTTCGGTTTGTTTTAAATTTTTTAGGATATTTTACGGTTGAATTTCTATTTAAAATTATCTGAGAATTATCGGGCAAAGTGGTTTCAACAACTAAATTTTGAGAAGTTACTTTTTCTGTTTTGCTTCCAAATAAAAAGAAAACTCCAATAAAAACAACCACCGCAGCGGCAATAGCAACAGAATATTTCCAGAAATCATTTGTTTTTTTAATCGGCTTAATATCAACAACCTTTGTATTTTTTAAGCCTATTTTTTTTCTAATTAAATCTAATTCATCTTCAATATTAATTGCTGCAATTTCGGGTTCAACAGAATTTTGTGTTAATTCCCAAATAATTTTATAATCATCAAAAAGTTTCTTGTTTTCCGGTTTTTCTTTTAGCCATATCTCTAACTGTACATTTTGATTATCTACAATTTCATTATTTAATCGCTTAATAATTAAGTTTATATACTCACTGGTCGAATCCATCTTTCACATTATATCTTTAATACACTTAAAATCAATTTTACCCTGAACAATTTTTTATCTTTTTTTAAAAAATCTTAAAACAAATTATTTTCTGAAAAAAATCATAAAAATGCAAAAAATATTCAGGGTTTAAATATTGCAAATAAAAACAGAAAAAAAACGCTTACTCCCACTCTATAGTTGCAGGCGGTTTTGAGCTAATATCATAAACAACTCTGTTTACTCCTTTAACTTCGTTAATAATTTTTGTAGAAATATTTGCTAAAAATTCGTAAGGTAAATGCACCCAATCGGCTGTCATTCCATCTGTTGAAGTAACAGCTCTTAAAGCAACAACATTTTCGTAAGTTCGTTCATCACCCATAACACCCACCGATTTTATTGGAAGCAAAATTGTTGCTGCTTGCCAAACATCATCGTATAAATTTGCTGTTTTAAGTCCGGATATAAAAATATTGTCAACTTTTTGCAAAACATCTATTTTTTCTTGCGAAATATCGCCCAAAATTCTTATTGCAAGCCCCGGACCCGGAAAAGGGTGTCGTCCTAAAATATTTAGATCAATTTCTAAGGCTTTTCCAATTCTTCTTACTTCGTCTTTAAAAAGTAATCGTAATGGTTCAATAATTTTTAAGTTCAATTTTTCGGGTAAACCACCAACATTATGATGTGATTTTATTGTTTGTGATGGCCCATTAACCGACACAGATTCAATAACATCTGGATAAATTGTTCCTTGTGCTAACCATTTTACTCCATCAATTTTTTTTGCCTCGGCTGTAAAAACATCAATAAATACTTTTCCTATTATTTTTCTCTTTTTTTCAGGCTCCGAAACACCTTTTAGTTCTTCTAAAAAGGCTTTTTTGGCATCTACTCCAATTACATTTAAACCCATATATTTGTAACTTTCAAGTACTTCTTCGTATTCGTTAAGTCTCAAAAGTCCGTTATCTACAAAAACACATATTAATTTTTCTTTTATGGCTTTATGCAATAAAATAGCTGCAACCGAAGAATCAACGCCTCCCGACAAACCTAAAATAACTTTTTCATCTCCTACTTTTTGTTGAATATCATAAATTGAACTTTCTATAAACGATTTGGGAGTCCAATTTTGTTTTACGCTGCAAATTTCAACAACAAAATTTTGTAATATTTTTTGCCCTAAAGTAGAATGATATACTTCCGGGTGAAATTGCAGGCCGTAGGTTTGTTCATTAATTACCTTAAAAGCTGCAACTTCTATACTTTCGGTGTTTGCAATAATTTCATAATCCTGTGGCAACTTCATTATGGTGTCTGCATGCGACATCCACACTTGCGTTTTTTCCGGAATTTCATTAAAAAGTTTACATTTTGTACTAATATTTATCAAATTTGCTCGTCCATATTCTCTTTTTTCCGATGCTTCAACTAATCCGCCGTAATTATTTGCCAAATACTGAGCCCCATAACAAATCCCTAATATTGGTTTTTTTCTTTTTATTTCATCAATATTAACAATTGGTGCTTGCTTATCTTTAACAGAAAAGGGACTTCCTGATAATATAACACCTTTAATTTCTTCGGATATTTCGGGTAATTTATTAAACGGATAAATTTCGCAATAAACGTTTAATTCACGTATCTTTCTCGCTATCAGCTGTGTATATTGTGAACCAAAATCTAAAATTAATATTTTATCTTGCATTGTTTTTTTTGCAAAAGAAACGTATTTATCCAACATACGAAAGTGGAAGTTTATTTTTTTAAAAAATAATTTTAATTTAAAATATGATGCTTTTATTCTCGTTTTAAAAAAACTTAACTGTACTATAAAATATGATTTTTTAATTTTTTTTTATTTTATTTGCTTAAAAATATTAAACCAAATATGAACAAATTATTTTTTATTGCTTTAATTTTATTGTTTTTTTATTCTTGTTCTGAAAATAACACTCAACAGATTAAAAACTGGAACAAAATTGACAAAAAACTGATAGACATCAATAAATATCTTGTTAAAGAAGACCGAGAACGAATTGAAAGTTATATATTAAGAAATGACTGGAATATGCAACAAACTAAAACTGGTTTGTGGTTCGAAATAACTAAAGAAGGAATTGGCGATAATGTTACAGAAAATCAATTAGCTACAATTAACTTCAGAGTTGAACTTTTAGATGGTACCGTTTGTTATACTTCTGACTCTTTGGGTCCTAAAACTTTTAAAGTTGGATATGGAAATATTGAGAAAGGTTTGCAAGAGGGTATAAAATTAATGAACGTAGGTTGCAAGGCCAGATTTATTATGCCGCCTTATTTAGCTCACGGTTTAGTTGGAGATGATAATAAAATTCCTCCAAGAGCAATTATAGTTTATGAAGTTGAACTTACTTCTGTTTTTTAAACTAAAACTATGAAATATATCGTAACAATAATTGTTTTTTTCTCATTTATAAACTTAAATGCTCAAAGTTATTTACAATATTCAAGAGTAAAAAGGGCTTATGATGAAAAAATAAATTTTTTGACTGATATTTTGTCTCAAAAAGATATAAATTCTTTGCAAATAAATATCTTATTAACAATTTACAAAAAGGAAAAACAAATAGTTGTTTGGGTTAAAGAAAAAAACCAAACAACTTATGATTCGTTAATAACCTACGATTTTTGTAGGCTTAGTGGACATCTTGGACCCAAAAGACAAACCGGTGATATGCAAGTTCCCGAAGGTTTATATTATATTAGTCTTTTCAATCCTTATAGCAGCTACGAGCTTTCTTTAAAAATTAGTTATCCAAACCAATCGGATTTGATTCTTGGAGATAAAAATAACCAGGGCAACAACATATATATACACGGAGGCTGTTTAACGGCAGGCTGCATTCCTATTACCGACGATAAAATAAAAGAATTGTACCTTTTGGCGAGTTTTGCAAAAGAAATTGGTCAAACAAAAATTCCAATTTACATATTCCCAACTCGATTAACTAATGAAAGACTGACTAATTTATTGAAAAACAAAGAAAATTTAAAAAACATTAAATTATGGCAAAATCTGAAACAAGGCTATGATATTTTCGTAAATAATAAAAAGGAACTTGATTACTCAATTAACTCAGAGGGCGAATATATTTTCCTAAATGTTAATTAACACAATTTATTTGGTGTTTTTAAAAATGATAACTTAAATTTGCATAAAAAAGGAGGAACATAAAATGAAAAAATTTTTACTATTTACAATTATTGCAAGTTTGTTGGCGTCTTGTTCAACAACATATTTAGTTACTAATGACGATGCTTATGTTACAAGAACAAAAACAACTGTAATTACAAAAACTACTAACCCCGATCAAACAGCTAATAATGTACAAATCGTAAACGATTCCATTATTATTTCTGATCAAAGTTCAGATAATTTTACTGATACTTCTGTTGCTGTTAGTTATGATGATGATGATGATTACACCGAATATATTATCATTACTGACACTTACTCGTCTCGTTTACAACACTTTAACAATGCATTTATTATTGTAAATGACCCTTATTACGATCCTTGGTACAGCTCATACTACTACAACGACTGGTATTATAGACCTTACTACTCTTATTATCAACCATATTATTACAATTATTGGTACAGACCTTATTATTATTCCTATAGCTACAGTCCTTATTACTATGGAAACAGCTATTGGCACGGATACAATAACGGCTATTGGAATGGTTATTATGACGGTTCTTCATCAGGTTATTACAATGATAATAGTACTTATGCTTCTGGAACATACGGTCACAGAAGTAGTGTTAATGGAAACAGAAATGGCAATAACAGAACCTACGATCCAAATAGTTCAAATTCAAGATACAATTCTTCAAGAACCTACACTCGATCATCTACTAATGCAAATAGATCCACTGTTGCAAATACAAACAGATCAACTAACAGTAGTGTAAATACAGCTCGTAGCACTTCAGTTACCAGAAGTAACACTTATGCTTCTAATAACCAAAGCAGAACAACCAGTTATTCGCCTCCTACAAGCTCACGAAGCACAGGAACTAACAACAACAGATCTACTACAAATAATAATTATAACAACTCAAGATCTACTAATAACAATAGTGCAACTAACAACAACAACAACAGATCTACTACAAATAATAATTATAACAACTCAAGATCTACTAATAACAATAGTGCAACTAACAACAACAACAGATCTACCACAAACAATAACAACTCCTCTTATAATAATTCAAGATCTACCAATAATAATTACTATAATAGAAGTTCAAGTAATAACAGCAGTAGCAGTTCTCGCACTAACAATAGCTCATACAACAGCAGCCGAAGTTCTGGAACAAGCGGTAATAGTAGCCGTAGCTCAGGTACAAGTAGCAGCAGTTCTGGATCTTCATCTCGCTCAGGTGGTGGACACAGATAAAAATAAATAGGCTGCCTTTAAAATTCAGGATTTAACACAAACACCTGATTATAAAAACTTTAACGATAATAAAGTTTAATATAAAATTTTAATGGCAGCCTAAATTGTATCAAATTTTTAAACAAAATAATTATGAAAAAATCAATATTACTAATTTTTATCACTATCTCTTCTTTGATCTATGGACAAAATGAAATAGATGCATTTAGGTTTTCTCAAGTTTATTGGGAAGGAACAGCAAGAAGCATGGCTATGGGAAACGCCTTTGGAGCTATTGGTGCTGATGTATCTTCGGCAAACATGAACCCGGCAGGAATTGGATTTTTAAAACATTCCGAATTTGTTCTTTCTCCCAGTACAATGATAAGCAATACTTCTTCTAACTTTAATGGCTCAATTTCTACCAATGATCATCTATCTATGATGTTTAGTAATTTAAGTTACGCCGTTAGTATTAATAATTTTAACAATGATTTAAAAGCAATTAATTTCTCAATGGGATACAACAGATACAATAATTTTAAACACAATTTCAATATTCAAGGTGTTAATAATCAAGGATCTATGTTAGATTATTTTATGTTAGAAGCTAACGGAACTGCCCCTGAATACTTAGACGATTTTACGACATTCCGTGCTTGGGACACATGGCTTATTGATCAGGTTGATTCGGGGAGTTTATACTATACAAATCCTCTTTGGAGAGCTACAGCTGAGGGCGAAATACCCCTATATGGAGAAACTCAATCAAGAATTCAACAAGTTAAAGGTGGTGCCGGTGAATATTACATTAATGGAGCAATCAACTATAAAGACTTTCTTTATTTTGGTGCTACTATTGGAATTCATTCATTTAACTATTCATACCAACTTCAACACGAAGAAACCAATTTCGTTGACCCAATCGAATTAAAAAGCTTTACGTACACAGAAAATCTTAAAGACCAAGGCTCCGGGATTAATTTTAAAGCAGGAATCATTATTACTCCGGTTAAATTCGTACGGATTGGAGGAACTTTTCAATCACCAAGTTATATGTCAATTGATGATAGATTTTCAACCGATGTTATGTCTTTCTGGGATACTCCTGATATCAACGAAAATTACAACTACGAATCCGGTTCAAGCCAAAATTCATACTCATATCATTTAACCACACCTATGAGACTTTCAGGAAACATTGGACTAATTTTATCTCACTATGCTCTTATAGGGTTTGATTATGAATATGTTGACTACTCAACAATGCGTCTGAGTGCCTCCGATTATATGTTTCAAGATGAAAATTCTAACATTAATGAACAATTTCAACCTACCAGTAATATTAGAGCAGGTTTAGAAATAAATCTTGGTGTTCTAAAACTCCGAGGAGGATACGCAATGTTTGGAAATCCTTATACTGATGGAAAGTTTGAAAAAACTCAATATTCTGGAGGAATAGGCATTACTTCAAACTCTGTATATGTTGATTTTGCTTATGTGCAAGACATAAACACTTATGATAATTATTTATACAATGGTTACCTTTCCGAACCCGTACCCGAAATAACTGTAAAAAGTGGAATAATTAACATGACTTTAGGTTTTAAATTCTAAAATCCCTAAACTTTAATAATTTATTATCAATGCAACAAGCAAAAGCCGAATTTAAAACTCGGCTTTTTTTTTAAAAATTTCATATTCAAAATACTTCAATTGTAAAATCATGTTATAAGATATTTTAACTTCTCGGCAATACTTTTACTTTTGGCAAATCTTTAACAATTTAAATAAAAGACATGAAACTTCCTTATGCCGAACCCTATAAAATTAAAATGGTTGAAAATATAAGTAAATCAACCATCGAAAATAGAATTGAATGGATAAAAAACGCTAAGTATAACCTTTTTAACCTTAAAAGCAATCAAGTTTTCATCGACTTGCTAACAGACTCCGGAACAGGTGCAATGAGCGATAAACAATGGTCTGAAATAATGTTAGGCGACGAAAGCTATGCAGGAGCATCTTCATACTTTAAACTAAAAAATGCAATTTCCGATATTCTTGGATTTCCTTATTTCCTTCCTACTCATCAAGGAAGAGCAGCTGAGAATGTTTTGTTTTCTGCTCTGGTAAAAAAAGGTGATTTTGTTCCCGGTAACGCTCATTTCGATACAACCAAAGGTCATATTGAATTCCGAAAAGCTACTGCTGTTGATTGTACAATTGATGAAGCTTATGATATCGAAAATCTTTTTCCCTTTAAAGGAAATGTAAATTTAAACAAATTAGAAGCAGTTTTAAAAGAACATAAAAATAATATTCCTTTTATTATAATAACAATAACTTGTAATTCTGCCGGAGGCCAACCTGTTTCGATGCAAAATTTACGAGATGTTAAAAATCTCGCAGACAAATACAATAAAATTGTAGTTTTTGATTCCGCAAGATTTGCCGAAAACGCTTATCTTATTAAAACTCGCGAAGCAGAGTATAAAGATGTTTCTATTAGAGATATAGTAAAAGAAATGTTTTCATACGCCGACGTGATGACAATGAGCAGCAAAAAAGATGCAATTGTTAATATGGGAGGATTTATTGGAATTAAAGACGAAGAAATTTTCAAAAAAGCAACTGTTTTTAATATCATTTTTGAAGGATATATAACTTATGGAGGAATGTCCGGTAGAGATATGAATGCTCTTGCTCAAGGTTTGCACGAAGGCACTGAATTTTATTATCTTGAATCAAGAATCAATCAAGTTAAATTTTTGGGTGATAAATTAGTTGAATTTGGAGTTCCTGTTCAAAAACCATTTGGAGGACATGCAATTTTTGTTGATGCAAATAAAATCCTTCAGCATATTCCGGTTGAACAATATAGAGCTCAAATACTTGCAGTTGAATTATATATAGAAGCCGGAGTTAGAGGCGTTGAAATTGGCACTCTTTTGGCAGACCGTGACCCTATTACAAAAAAAGACAGATACCCTAAAAATGAGTTTGTTCGGTTGGCAATTCCTCGCAGAACCTATACAAATAATCATATTGAATACGTTGCCGTTGCTTTAGCTAATGTTTTAAATAGAAGTAAAAAAATTACATCAGGATATAAAATAATTTCTGAAGCACCTATAATGCGACATTTCACTGTTGAGCTTGAAAAAGCATAAAAAAAGAGGCTGTCTAAAAAGGCAGCCTCTTTTTTTATTGTGCCTGAACTTGAGTTCCTGCAATATTATACAATTCTTCTAAATTTGGAGTAAGAATAACTTCTATTCTTCTGTTTTTTGCTCTACCTTCTGCTGTAGTATTTGGAGCAATCGGAAAATACATACTTCTTCCGGCAGCCGATAATCTTTCTGGAACAATATTGTAATTTTCAATCAATATTCTTGTAACAGCAACTGATCTTGCTGTACTTAATTCCCAATTATCTTTATATGTTTTATTATTAGGATCAACATGAACATTATCGGTATGCCCTTCAATTATAACATCAATATTAGGATTTAAAGTCAAAACATCAGCAATAGTTTTTAAAGCACTCATACCCTTACTTTGAACCCCTGCACTACCCGAAGGAAACATAAGCTGATTTTGCATAGTTATATATATCTTCCCATCTTTCATTTCAACTGCTACTTCGTCATTGGTATATCCGGATAGACCTACATCAATCGACGATTTAACTTCGCTTAGAATTGAATCTTGTAAAAAAACTATTCTTTGTAATTTTAATATCTCTCTTTGAATATCTGAAAAATCTCTATTATCAACTAAAGTTTGTTGTAATAAATTATTATAAATGCTTAATAATTTGGTTAACGATGAATCTTTTTCAATATATTTAGATTTATATTCAAAAACAGAATTGTTTAAAGTATCTATTGTGTATTGCTGTGATTTTATAAAATTAGTTTTTTTATGATTATCACACAGAAACAATAAAATAATAGTAATCAATAATAAAATAAAAAACCAAAACCATCGAGTATTTTTTTGTTGCCTTGCAGCAATTTTAGCTTCTTGTTTTTGTTTTTTTGCCGCTAATTTCTGGGCTTTTACTTCTTTTCTTTTTAACCTAGAATCATTTTTAGACACTTTTTTTACATCTTTTTGTTTCTTATCAACAACCTCTGATATTTCGCCTGAATCATTCAAGTCAATATTTGTATCTAACTTTATTTCATCAGACATAGGGTTATCGTTGCTTGGATTGTTAGTAGTGTTTTTCTCCATAATCGAATTTTATTATTATTATTTTGCAAATAAGCTATATTTAATAAAAAACTTTTTGCTAATATAAAAATATTTGTTAAAATAAAATAATATTTATTGAAAAATATTTATCAACTAAAAAGCACCATATTATTATTACAGTGCTTAAATTTATCTACAATTGAATTTTTTTATCATTTTCATCATAAAAATTATATTCCAAGAGATGATAATTTTTATCCATTTCTATCTGTAAACTAAACTTATATTTTATCTTCCACTGAACTTTTATTGAGAAAAAACCTTTTGTTAAAAACGAAAAAATAAATGGGTGAAGTCTTAATTTAATTTTTTTGCTTTTATTCTCATTAACAATAAGTTTCAAAGTGCTCTCCACTTCGTCTATTAACAAAATACTTGGTTGAATTTCACCGGTTCCTTCACAAACAGGGCATGGCTCAATTGTTTGAAAAGTTATTTCCGGTCTCACTCTTTGACGAGTAATTTGCATTAAACCAAATTTAGTAAGTGGTAAGATACTGTGCTTTGTCCTATCTTTTGACATTTGTTCTTTCATTCTATTAAATACGTCATTCTTGTTTTTAGAATTATACATATCAATAAAATCAACAACAATTATCCCACCCATATCTCTCAATCTTAACTGTCGGGCAATTTCATCAACAGCCATCATATTTACCTCATAGGCATTAGTCTGTTGATCAATTCCGCTTGAAGTTCTATTACCGCTATTTACATCAACCACATGAAGTGCCTCAGTATGTTCAATTATTAAATAAGCTCCTTTTTTTAAATTAACTATTTTCCCAAAAGATGATTTAATTTGATTATCAACTCCATAATAGTCAAAAATAGAAGTTTTACCGGTAAATAGTTTTAATATTTTTTGAATTCCGGGAGAAATTGAATACAAGTAATCTTTTATCTCGTAATAAGTTTCTTTATCATCAACAAAAATAGAATTAAATGTATTATTTAAAACATCACGAATATAGGCTGATGTTTGGTCTAATTCGCCATGTATAAGTTGCAGATCATCAGATGTATGAAGTTTTTTGAGAGCATTAGTCCATTTATCTTTCAATTCCCTAAGCTCATTATCTAACACTGCTACTCTTCTGCTTTTTGCAACTGTTCTAATAATTACTCCGTAATTATTTGGTTTTATGCTTTTTAAAAGCTGCCTCAATCTTTCGCGTTCTTCCTTTTCCCTAATTTTTTGAGAAACTGAAATCTTATTAGTAAAAGGCATTAAAACAATATTACGCCCTGCAAAAGAAAGTTCAGTTGTTAAACGTGGACCTTTACTCGAAATAGGCTCTTTAATTATCTGAACCAATAATTTTTGTCCGGGAATTAATACTTCAGAAATTTTACCAAATTTATTAATATCAGGTAAAATATTAATTTTTTCAAGTGGTTCTAAATTAGAGGGATGTTGAATTGCAGTTTTTATATACTTATTATATGATTGAAATTTAGGACCTAAATCATTATAGTGTAAAAAAGCATCTCTAGAATAACCAATATCAACAAAAGCTGCATTAAGACCATTCATTACCTTTTTTACTTTTCCAATGTAAATATCTCCTAAAGAAAATTGCTTATTATTCTTCTCCTTATGAACTTCAACTAATCGTTTATCTTCTAATAAGGCAATAGTTGATACATCTTTCGCAACACTAATTATTAACTCTTTTTCCACAAATCTCTATTTTCTACTATTTTCTTTTAATTAATGAAAAAGAGCCCTAAGGCTCTTAAATTTTTTGGGCTACTATTTTTTGTTTTTATGTCTATTTTTTCTTAGACGTTTTTTTCTCTTGTGAGTAGCCATTTTGTGTCTTTTTCTTTTTTTTCCGCTTGGCATAACTTTTGAATTTTCTATTTAACGTTATCTTTTACTTCTTCGATGAACATTTTAGATGGTTTAAAAGAAGGTATAAAATGTTCAGGAATTACTATAGTTGTGTTTTTTGAGATATTTCTTGCAGTTTTTTCTGCTCTTTTCTTAACAACAAAACTTCCAAATCGTCTTAAGTAAACATTACTATTACTTTTTAAAGAATCTTTTATTGCATCCATAAATGCTTCTACAGTTTCCTTAACGATAACTTTTTCAATTCCAGTCTTTTTTGAAACTTCGTTTATTAAATCAGCTTTTGTCATTTTAATAGATTTAATGGTTTATAAATATTTTTATCCTTGCATTTAAATTGAGTGCAAATATACAAATTTTTCTAAATCAACAATATAAATAGAAAAAAATAATTTTTAATTCGTAAAAATTCTACTTTTTTTCAAAATTTTGTCAACAGAATCTTTTGATGGAGAGCTTAAATGTTTATCCAAAACAACTTTTTTTAAGGCTATTTCCGCTTTAATAATACTGGTTGGATTAAAAATTTGACAATGTATTTTCTTTCCACTATATGAATAATAAAAAGTAAAAATTTTGTTCATATAATTTTTAATTAAAACGTATCTAAGCAATAATTATTATATCCATCAATGTTAAATTGTCTAAATATTTTTAGACACAAATACAAACAAAAAAACCCTATCTATAAAAAGATAGGGTTTAAATAATATTGGGCAACACCTACTTTCCCACAAATGCAGTATCATCGGCCCGGCTA
>JAFGXO010000153.1 GCA_016936595.1 Bacteroidales bacterium
AACTCGATAACTCGATAACTCGATAACTCGATAACTCGATAACTCGATAACTCGATAACTCGATAACTCGATAACTCGAAAAACTCGAAAACTCGAAAACTCGATAACTCGATAACTCGAAAAACACGAAAAACTCGAAAAACTCGAAAAACTCGATAACTCGATAACTCGAAAAACTCGAAAAACTCGATAACTCAAAAAGTTCGACAATAAAAATAATGAAAGAAATTTTTAAAATAACAAAAGGAACAGTGATACTCATATCAATTATGGCTATCATTGTTCTTATTGGTTTGGCTATTGCTTATACTTACTATCATGGCATCAACAAGTCAGAAGATCCGCGTGTGATTAATGCAAAAATTAAATACGAAAAATACATTATATTATCTGATGAAAACGACATATACGGAGCTTTAACTATGCTCGATACAATTGAAGATATCTATTCGGAGTTTGATGATTATAAAAATTCGTACGAAGTTGGGGTTATTTACAATGACCGGGCGGCAATCTATCTAACTATGGCTCTTTACAATACTCAAGATTCTTTAGTTAAAGATTCTTTATTGAATATTGCAGAAAAATATTCATTAAGAAGTATTGATATTTATAAAAATTGGATAGACGAATTTGGTGAGATGACCGATGAAAATTTACTTAAATATATTTCGCCTATTTATTTTGTTCAAAACCCTATTTTTGAAGTAAAAATGACTGAAAAATATATTAGTAAAAGAATAAAGGAAATAAAAATTGCTCAAAGAGAAACTCCACGCAGATTATCTGTTGGATACACTAATTTAGGGGTTATAATGAGACATCAGAATAATTTAGATTCTGCTGCTAAATGTTACATTTTAGCATTGGAATTATGGCCTGATAATTTAAGTGCAGAAAATAATCTCAACTTTTTGCTTGGAAAACCAACAAGAGAAAGAAATCTAATTGACAGATTATTTCCAAAAGAAAAATAGCTTTTAATAATTCACTTTTTTTTACAACTTTAAATAAAATTTTAAATAATTCAACAAACAGAGCTAACTCTTTAATAATTAAAGTAATTAAAAAACCAAATATTGGTAAAACAATTAAACGTTATGATGGTTATAACCAATGCCACGCCTAAACTTACATTAACTAAGTTGAGTTATTTTTGGAATATTATGAGTTAAAATAAAAACAAAATTAATTCTTTTTATTATAATTTTTTAAAAAACGTTTTATGAAAAAAATACTTATTTTATTATTTGTTACTTTATTTCCTATTTTGGTATTTTCTCAAAATACAAATCCCAAAATAGAGAAAAACATCTACGGATTTATTAAAAACGACATGTTTTGGGATAGCCGTCAGACAGTTAATGCAAGAGAAGGACATTTTTTGCTTTTCCCTTCTGCCGTTTCGTTAGATGCAGACGGTAAAGACATTAATGCAGTTTCAAACTTTAATTTTCTATCAATACAAAGTAGAGTTGGATTAAAAGTAACAGGAGGAGAGGCTCTTAACGCAAAAATAACAGGTATTATAGAAGCCGATTTTTTTGGACAAGCAAATGACAACATTAATCTACTTCGTTTACGTCATGCTTATTTTAAAATGAATTGGAAAAGTACTGAATTGCTTTTTGGACAATACTGGGTTCCTATGTTTATTACAGGATGTTTCCCCGGAACTGTTTCTTTTAACACAGGCGTTCCATTTCAACCCTTTGGAAGAAATCCGCAAGTGAGATTTACTCAGAAAATTGGAAACTTCCATTTTGTGGCAATTGCAAATTCACAAAGAGATTATGTTAGTCGTGGAGCAGCTGGCGTTACAGGAACTTATCTTAGAAATTCTTCGATTCCGGAATTTAGCGGTCAGCTTTTTTTTTACAATAATAATGTCGATAAAAAAACTGAATTTTTAATTGGTGGAGGTGCAAGTTATAAATCTATTGTTCCGGAAATTGTTACTGCCTCCAATTATGTTACTGCCGAAAGTGTTGATGGATTTAACGCTATTGCTTTTATGAAAATAAAATTATCTTCATTCACATTCAAAACCGAAGGTATTTATGGACAAAATATTCCAGACGTATTGAGTATTGGCGGTTTTGGAGTTGCAAGTATTGATACTGTAAAAGGTTATAAAACTTACAGCCCTCTAAACACAATGTCGGCTTGGACGGATCTGTCATTAGAATTAGGTAATTTTGAAATTGGAGCTTTTGGCGGATATTCTAAAATTTTAGGAGCCAACAAAGAAATTATTGGAGATATTTATGGTTTAGGAACTAATATTGAAAGTATTTATAGAGTATCGCCCCGAATTACTTACAAAGTTAATAGTGTGAAATTTGCATTTGAAACTGAATACACTGTAGCTAATTACGGAAGTTCAAGAGACAATTTTGGGATTCCAACAAATCTGACCAAAGCAACAAACCTGAGGTTTTTATTTGCTGCTTATTACTTTTTTTAGAAAATTTATACTAATGTAAAACATTGAGGTTGTGAGTTTTTTCTGACAGCCTCTTTTTTTACAAGTCTTCCGTGTGAAGGTTGCGAGATACAGGTTGCTGGGATTTTCGACACACTCAATTGTCCCGGAGGGATAACCAGCCTGTAACATGGAACTTTAATACCACAAAAAAGTCCCGGAGGAACAACCAGTCTGTAACATGGAACTTTAGTGCAACAAAAAAGTCCCGGAGGAACAACCAGTCTGTAACATGGAACTTTAGTACCACAAAAAAGTCCCGGAGGGACGACCCGTATGTAGTG
>JAFGXO010000026.1 GCA_016936595.1 Bacteroidales bacterium
AATTCATATCTTTGTCTTTTATTCTGTAATATTATAAATGAAAAAAATATTCATAAAAATATTAGTTATTATTTTAAGCTTTCCTCTTTATGGTCAAACACTTAAGGTAGATAGTTTAGAAAATTTATTTTCAATCACCGATAATGATTCTGCAAAAACAGGAATTTTATATCAAATAGGTTTAGAATACGAAAACTACGAGCCAAATCTAGCATTAACTTTTTACCGACAAGGATTACATTTAGCCATTAAAAACAATTTCCAAAAACAAGAAGCCGAAGGTTTACAAAATATTGCAATAATTCATGATATATTAGAAAAATACTCTTCTGCATTAAATTTATACTCTAAATCATTAAAAATATACGAAAATATTAACGACACAACAAAAATTGCTTCCCTAAATTTGAATATTGGTGGCGTTTACCTTAGTAAAAATATTCTTGATTCTGCTCTAATTTACACTCTAAACGCCGTATTTTATTTTGAAAATCTTAATGATACAAACGGAATAAAAACAGCATTTTTAACACTTGCAGCAATTTCAATTGATACAAAAAATTATAATCAAGCTATTTATTACTTAAACAATACGTTAAAATATACTAACACCGAAAAAGAACCCATTATAACTTGCATGATTTATAACAATTATGCTATAATTTTTCAACATTTAAACCAATATGACAAATCTTTTAAAAATCTTGAAGACGCGTTAAAAATTGCAATACAAAATAATTTAACTATATACCTACCAGCAATATATACAAATTTAGGAAAAACATTTTTCTTAGATAATCAACTTAATCAGTCTATTATTTATTACTATAAAGCCAAACAATCCTGCGAAAAAATAAACGACCCAATTGCATTAGTAGAAGTTTATACCGGTTTAGCAGAAGTTTATGAACAAAAACAATTTCAGAAAACCGCATTAGGCTTTTTAATACTTGCAAAAAACATTATTGACTTAAATAAACACAACGTACCAATCCCCTCTCAAATAAGCATATATCAATTACTATCAGACATTTACCATGATTTAGGAGACGATGCTATAGCATATAAATACCTTTTTATTAAAGAAAATTTACACGACAGTTTAATTGAGCAAGAAAAATATAAAATTGTATCCGAAATTGAAACAAAATATCAAATTACTAAAAAAAATTCGGAAATTGAAGATTTACAATCACAAAATAACGATACTATACAACAACTTGAAAAAACAGATTCTGAAATCAGAGCACAAAAAAGAGCACTTTTCACCTTAATAATTCTCATATTATTAATATTAATAACAAGTATTTGGATTTTAAAAAACTACCTTTCAAACAAAAAATTAAATCAAGAATTAGAAAAGAAGAACAAAAAAATTCTTGACGCTCAATCAAAAGTTGAAAGAATAGTAAATTCTTTACCCGAAATATTTTTTGAAACAGACATTAAAGGAAGAATAATTTACACAAACAAAAACTTTTTTTCGGCTACCGGTTATAATATTGACGACATAAAAAACGGCTTAACTTACTACCAGTTAATAGCCTCAGAAGATAGAAAAAAAGTTAAAACATTAATTAAAAATCAATTTGCACAAAAAGCAAACAACCCTGTAGAAATTACACTTTTAAAAAAAGATAAAACTACATTCCCTGCTTATATTTCAATCAATATTAAAAATATTGGTAACACTTACGATTTTTATGGTGTTGTTATTGATATTTCTGAAAAGAAAAAAACAGAGCAAGAACTTTTGCTACTTAAAACATCTGTTGAACAAGCAGATATATCGGTAATGATTACAAATAATAAAGGTAAAATTGTATATGTAAATCCTGCTTTTGAAAAAACTACCGGTTATTCGTTCGGTGAAGCAATTAAATTTACTCCCCAAATTCTTAATTCAGGCAAAACCAGCAAACAAGTTTATAAAGAATTTTGGGATACAGTGCTTTCAGGCAAAGTTTGGAGAGGTACATTTATGAATAAAAGGAAAAATGGAGAATTGTTTTGGGAAAAAAATATTGTTTCGCCATTAAAAGATAAAAACAATAATATCACGCATTACATTGCTAATAAAGAAGATATAACGTCTGAAGTTGAAAAAAACGAAAAAATAATTAAACTCTTTACTGCCACAGAAAATAGTCCGAACTCTGTTACTATTTTGGATTTTGACAAAAAAATAACTTATGTTAATGCTGCATTTGAAAAAATTACAGGTTATAAATCTTCTGAAATTATTGGAGTAAAACTTGATATTTTAAATTCAAATGAACACGATGAGGAATTTTACTACAAAATTTGGGAAACTGTACACAATGGAAAAATTTGGCAAGGAACAGTTATTAACAAGCGAAAAAATGGCGAATTATACTGGGATGCTTCTACAATAATACCACTACAAAGTGAAGATAATAATATTATAGGCTATGTTTGTAATGATATTGACATAACATACCAAGTTAAAACACAAGAAAAACTTAAAAATACCCTTAGCCAATTAAATGAGAAAAACGAAGAAATATACTCAAGTTTAAAATATGCACAACGCATTCAAAATGCCCTTATGCCTGACGAAAAGCACGTGTTAGAACTACTAAAAAACGCTTTTGTTTTATTTCTTCCTCGCGATATTGTTTCGGGCGATTTTTATTGGACTCATAAATCACTTAAAGAAAACTTTATTGCTGTTGTTGATTGCACCGGACATAGTGTGCCGGGAGCCTTTTTAAGTATTATTGGGTTTAATTTATTAGAGGCTTCTGTTAAAGAACAAAAAATTGACAAACCTTCAAAAATTTTAGATTTTATTGGCAAAAGATTAAATATATTATTCTCAAAAACCAGCCGCCGACAAACAATACAAGACGACATGGAGGTTAGTATTGCAATGATAAATTTTGACGAAAAAGTTGTTCAATTTGCCTCATCTCGAAACAGATTATATCTTGTTAGAGAAATTACAAACAACGATGTTTACGAAGACTTTTTTAGCTTAGTTACCGTTAATTCAAGTAAAAAAATACTTAAAATTAACGGAAATAGACAATATTTAGCCAAAAAGAAAGAAAATTTTAGTTACTCTAACTTTTTGTTCAATTATTCTCAAAATGATCTTCTTTACATGACTACAGATGGTTATTTTGATCAATTTGGAGATATTGAAGATAGTAAATTCAAACGTGTTAATTTTGAAAAATTACTTCTAAATATTTCCGAAACTCCTATTGCTGAACAAAAAGAAATATTGCTGTACAAATTACTAAAATGGAAGGGCGAAACCCCTCAAACTGACGATATTACTGTTGTAGGAATAAAATTAGACTAATATTAAAGCCTAATCAATCGCATCAATATACGTTCCAAATCCTCTTTTTTTACAGGCTTTGTCAGCCAGCCTGTTGCTCCGGCTTTTTTGGCTTTCATTCTTACTTTTACATCTTTATCAGAGCTTAAAAAAAGTATTGGAATAAACTTGTATCTATCTATTTTTTTTTACTTTTTCTATAAATTCAAATCCGTCCATTACAGGCATGTGTAAATCTGTAATTATCAACACTATAGAATGATAAGGTATTTTATTTAAAGCATCTTCTCCGTTTTCGGCAACAACACAAGTAAAGCCCATTTCTAAAATTATTGATTTTAAAAATTCTCTAACACTGTTAGAATCTTCTACTATTAAAATTGATTTACTCATATTAATGATCAATAAACGTAAAAGTACACATTAAAAATTTTTGAACCAAACTTTATACTAAAAATAATTTTAGATAGTAATATAAATTGCTTTTAAAAATACAACAGGAAATTAACGCTCAATTTATTAAACTGAGCGTTAACAATAAGTAATATCAAATTCAATTATTTTATAATTAGTTTTTCTGAAATTAAAAATTCTTCTGATTGAATATTTAATATATATACCCCTGATTTTAAGGTTGATAAATCAACAAAATTAGTACCGGATATAAAATTTGCAAGATAAACAGATTTCCCTGTAACATCAGTAATTTTTAGCTGATAATCATAATCTGTTATTATATTAACAAAATCAGAAGCAGGATTTGGATAAAATTTTAGATAATTATCAGTAGTTAACAAATAAACATATTGTTCAATAGGCCCATAAAAATCGCTTAAAACTTCTTGTCCAATAATTCCATTTGCATCAACCGGTGTAACCGAAAATGCAAGATATTTATTTATATCAAAAGCTGTTAACAAATAATTAGAAGAAGTGGCAGTTAAAATATTTTGCATGTTAGTACCAAATTCATCATCGGCATAAAACCATTTAAACGTTGTACTGCCTTCAGGTGTTCCATCTGGGTGTTGATAATTGTAAACTACTGACAGAATTGAATTTTGCATTAAATTACCCGAAATAGTTAAATCGGAGGCTACAGGTGCATGATAATAATTTCCGTCATCGTACCATAAATCATCATCGGCAAATAAATCGTCTGTTTGATTTCCTGTTCCGCTTAAACCATTATTAAAAATTAAATTTGTACTTGTAACTCCCGGAAAATCAAAATAATACCAGCCGTTTCCTTCGGCAATCATATTAAAACCCGGCCAAGTTGCTTCCGCCATAATATTATCAGGCAAGGTTTCCCAATAATATATTAAAGCATTTGTCCAATCATCTGGTTTTTTAAAATGCACAGTAAATCCACCTGAAACAAATGTATATTCTTCTGTAAGGATTGGCGTTTGGTTTCCGGTTTGATCTACCGCAAAAACATTTAAAGTAGTTGTTTCTGAAATATTTACAGAAAAATAATCGGTAGCACTATTTGAACTTAAAGTTGGAGTTGTACCATCGGTTGTATAATAAATAGTTGTTGGTTGACCCGATTCATCAACTGCCGAAATTGTTACAGTAACGGGATTGCTATAAGCACTTCCGGGGGGATTAAAAGTAAGCATAGGAGCTAAATCTTGTTGAGCAACCCAACCCAAATCGTACCAACTTTCTGTATCGGCAAATAAATCATCGGTTTGGTTTGTTCCATCATTAAAAATAATGTTAGTACTTATTACATTTGGAAAATAAAAATAATACCAATCATCGCCCTGTGGGGTCATTTCAACACCAGGCCAAGTATTATCCAACATTGCACCGGCGGGTTCTACGTTCCAATAATAAATATTAGGTGTTCCCCAGTTTGCCGGTTTTTTAAAATGCACATAAAAACCATCAACATCACCTATTGTGTAAGTTTTAGAAATTACAGATGATTCATTACCACTATCATCAACAGCAAAAGCCTTAACAACAGTATTTTCAGTAATATTTATTGTAACAGAAATTTCGGCACTTGCCGAAGAAGTTGTAGGAGTGGTTCCGTCGGTAGTGTAATAAATAGTAGGCGAAGCATCATCATTATCAACGGCAGAAATAATAACATCAACGGGGTCGTTAAAATGCCCCGAAGCCGGACTAATCGTTAATATTGGAGCTTCCACATTTCCTTTTGACCAGATAGCATAATCGGTTCCTGATGCGGCTAAATTCCACTCGCTACCGGTAGGAGCCCAACTACCTGAGCCTATTTTCATTGCAACTTGATCATCTATAATTGCAGCGTATAAATTTGGATCTGAAACTATTATATTTAACGAACTGGTACTATTAATTCCGTTTGCTTTACGTATTTGAATCATTGTTTTAATTTCATCATGTATTCCCCATTCGTAATAATGATTCCAAAAAACCATTGGAGTACCCGGGTGAGTTAAGATATACGCATACCCCTGAAGAACTTTATCGGAAGGAAAAGGCCAGTGATTTTGAGGATAACCGGTATCGTGATTTTCTAAAAAGGTAACAGAGCGAGAAGGGTGCGTTCCCGAAATACTGGGCATATTTCCGTAAGCATTTAAGTAAGATAAATTATTGTCGTTAAATGCACTATGCAAAGCACCTTTTAATCCAAAATCAAAAGCTTTTGTATCATACCCCGACGAATTTAACCAATTTACAATAGTGTTATAATCCTCCCAACATTCACCAACAACAAACCAAGGGTCGGTATAATTATCGTACTCCTGAATAAAACTTCCTGCGTATCCCTTAACATAATCATATCTCCAACCGTCAAAACCAATATCATTTTTTAGCATTAATAACCAATTTTTAATATCGTTTCGTACAATAGTGTTATTGTGATCAAGGTCTCGAGCAGCGGCATATCCGGCTCCTGTTTCATTTCCTCCACATGCACCTGTCCATTCATCGTCAATAACAACAGCAGAGCAATCCCAAGTTGGATTTGTAAAATCAGCCCAATCAGAGGAACCAACTCGATGATTTATAACAATATCAGCAATGGCTTTTACATTATTATTGTGAAGAGCTGAAATAAGTGCAATTAGCTCATCTTCTGAACCATAAGCACTATTTAAATTATTTAATTCACGAGGTAAATATCCCTGAGCAGCATCATAGTGAGAATTAGAAGGCGGAGGAAGCCAAACAGCATCTATCCCTGACTCTCCTAAGTCGGCGGCTTTAGTAGCAATAAAATTATACCAACCGTCACTTAACATCCACGATTCCCAGTTAAAACCTTGTATTAAAACTTCGTTTCCCGTTGCTTTGGGGCTTTGAGTAAAACTTTTTTCAGAAAAAAACAAAAAAACGCTTAAAAGAGCAAAAAAATTTAAATACCTCATTTTTTTAATATTTAAGATTATAAATTTAACAAATATAGCAACTTTATATTATTAAATATCAAAAAAAAACTACAACGTTTGCGGTTGTAGCTTTTTATCAAAAGAGTTTTACAAATTTATTATTGTGATAACATTATTGGTAAACCGTTATCGGAATTTCCTATAATAACAATTTTTGCATTAGTAGATTGTGCAAGTTGTAGGGTTGCTTGTATTCCTTCGTAAGTTAATACATTTGGAGTCATCGATGCATTAACAATCTGATTATATTCTGCTATTGCCTGAGCCTGAATTATTTTCAATTCCTTTTCTTTTAATCCTTTTTGAACAACGTAATCATAAGCAATAGCTTCTTGTTGTTTTGTTAGTTTATCTTCAATAGCATTTTTTAAATTTTCGGGTATTACAATTGATCTGATAAGTAAAGCAGTCATATTAATATAATTATTATTGAGTATATTTCTGGTTTCATCAATAATAAGTTGTTCTACTTCTTGTCTTTTTGTTGAATAAATTTCTTCGGCATTATATTGCCCCATAATTTTACGAACTGCCGAACGAACTTCGGGAATAACTAATTTTCGGACATAAAATTCGCCAAATTGCTCATGAATATATCCAATTTTATCACTCATTATCGCAAAACGTACAGTAACTTCAACATTAATTGTTAATCCGTTTTTATCTAACACATCTAAAACGCCATAGCTTGAGCTTCCTTGATCATCATCATAATTATTTACATCTGCACTATTTCCTTCGTGAAATTCAATAGTTTGTTCTCTAATATCATAAGGAATAAGTTTGTTCCAAGGTGCTATAATATGCAATCCTTCATTTAAAACATTATCTTTATCTAAACCGGTTGACCATGGTCTAAATATTACCCCTCTTTCTCCAGGTTGAAGTGTTATAAATGAAGAAAAACTAAAGAATAACACTATTAAACCAAATATTGCTAAAAGCACTATAAAAAAAATTGATTTACTTTTCATATTTTATGTTTTTAAAAATTCATACAAATATAAAAAAAGTTTAGAATGTACTTGCAATTCAGCAAAACTTGTGTTTCAAATTATAGTATAGAAAACAAATTAAATTTTAAAAAAAAAATACGTAGAAATAAAATTTAAGAGTATAAAATCACATTAAAATTGCTTGAAATCAAAAACATGCACAACAAAACTAAAACTTTAACGTATGGATATTATGAGTTTTGAGTTTAAAAATTCAAAGTTTTGGGGGTTCAATTAGGCGGTTTTTTACCGCCTTTTTGTATTTTTGTAAAAAAACTAATGAGCAAATTAATAATTCAAAACGCAAATATTGTTAATCAAGGCAAAACCTTTAAAGCTTCTATTGTAATAAATTCAGGAAAAATAGTTGAAATATCAGCTGATATTAAAATTTCTGATTATCCTGATTATAAAATATTTAATGCCGAAGGACTTTATGTTCTGCCGGGAATTATTGATACTCACGTACATTTTAGAGAACCCGGATTAACAACAAAAGCAGATATTTTCTCAGAAAGCCGAGCCGCTGCTGCCGGTGGAGTAACGTCATTTTTTGACATGCCTAATACCATTCCGCAAACAACAAATATTGAACTATTAAAAAACAAATTTAACATTGCCGAAAAAAAATCTTTAATAAACTATTCTTTTTTTATTGGTGCTGCAAACGATAATTTATACGAATTAGAAAAAATAAATCCTCAAGAAGTTGCCGGAATTAAACTTTTTTATGCCTCGTCAACCGGCAACATGCTTGTTGATAAATTTGAAACTATTGAAACTATTTTTAAAAATTCAAAAGTGCCTATTGTAATTCATAGCGAAGAACAAGATATTATTTCTCAAAATTACAAAAAAATTAACTCCCAAAATACTGATTTATTAGCCGAACATCACGAAGAAATCAGGTCGGCGGAGGCATGCTATGTTGCTACAAAAAAACTTATTGAACTTGCAAAAAAACACCAAACTAAAGTTCACTTTTTGCATATTTCTACTTCTGATGAATTAGAACTTTTTTCTGATCAAGAAACTAAAAATAAGCTTATTACTGCCGAAGTTTCACCAAATCATCTGTTTTTTGACAGCTCCGATTACAAAACTTATAAAATGTTAATAAAATGCAATCCTTCCATTAAAAATAAAACGCACAAACTGGCTCTTGTTAATGCTTTAAACTCTAATAAAATTGATTCTATTGCAACCGACCATGCTCCTCATATTTTATCTGAAAAATTAAAAAAATACGATCAAAGTCCCTCAGGAATTCCGTCTATTCAGCATAGTTTAAATACCGTTTTAGATTTTATTAACGACAAAAAAATATCCTTAGAAACAATAGTTGAAAAAATGTGCCATAATCCGGCTACAATTTTTAATATTTCTAAAAGAGGGTTTATTAAAGAAAATTACTGGGCTGATATTGTTATTGTGGACTTAAATGACAAAACTAAAGTTGAAAAAAAAGATTTATTATACAAATGCAAATGGTCGCCATTAGAGGGGCATGTTTTTAACTCTAAAATTGTGGCAACTTTAGTAAATGGCGAATTTGTTTTTAAAGAAAATAAAATTATTGAAACTAAAGCTGCCATGAAAATAGATTTTGATAGAAATTAGCTCATTATTTTTAGTAAATATTAGTTTTTTTATTCTGTTTGATTTACTTATTCATAAATAAAAATCTTTATCATCTTTATTTTGCTAATAAATTAAAATTTTTATCATATTAAAAAATTAAATATTTTATAAAAAAGCAAGAACTAATGCATCTGTACCCAAAATAATTTTACTAACACATAATAAATAATTTGTAATTATATCCCGATACTCAGAACAAGTTATGCCGGTTAACTTTTAGTTTTGCATTGCGAGTTTACAAAATAATACAACCAACCAAAGTAAGTTCGTGTAAATAATTACTAAAAGATTATAGAAAAAAATTTAAATTTCAAAATTATATATTTTCTACAAAAAAATCTTATATTTGTAAAAATTAAAAAAATAATTTTATGAAACGAAAACCTTATTTAGTGTTCTTTTTTTCTGTTTTTTTTATATTTAACTTAAATTCGCAGAGTTTTAGATACGTTGAATCTGTTTTTTCTGAAATTGATTCAATTGTAAACGTTGTTTATACAAACTCTCCAACTATTAATTATCCTTACAGTGATGAAAGCTCAACCTCGAATGAAGATTTTATGATGGATATTTATTTTCCTAAAAATGATAATCTTACAAATCGTCCGGCAATTATTTTTGCTCATGGCGGAGGTTTTGCCGAAGGAAACCGAAAAGTTAACGACATGATGGCTTTTTGCGATTCTTTTGCCCGCAAAGGATACGTTACCGTTACGATTGATTATCGCCAAGGAGTAGAAGTTATTGATAATGCTGATTTACATTATGTTAGAGCAGCATATCGTGGCCTACAAGACGGCAGAAGTGCTATTAGATATTTGCGTGCTAATGCTGCAGTTTACGGAATTGATCCTGATAAAATTTATTGGGTTGGTAATAGTGCCGGTTCATTCATTGGGCTTAATTCTATTTATATGGACCTTGATGAAAAACCTTCTGACGCTGGTGCAGTTTCTTATACTCTTCCTCCGGTAACAACCATAAATGCTCCCGATTTAGGCGATTTAGATATTGGCAACAACTTAGGTTACAATGGCGAACCTAACGCTGTTATGGCATGTTGGGGCGGAGTTGGCGACACCTTAATCATTGAAGCTGATAATGATCAAAATGTTTTTTTAATTCATGGCACTGCTGATGGTATTGTTGACTTTAACTTCGGCTCTCCTTTTGGATTAACCAATGTTTCAGGTACTTATGGCAGTAATTCTATAAAAAAAAGACTAAATCATATTAGTATTCCGGCACAAAATACATATTTTGTTCAGGGTGAAGATCACGAATTTTACGGAGTATCTAATGGTAATTGGACTAATGGTGTTGGGGGAAATGCATATTGGGATACAATTGTTTACGATGCCTCTTTATTTTTCTGGCAGCAACATAAACCAACTGCTAATTTCAGCACTTCAAATAACGATTTAACTGTTGCTTTTACTGATATTAGCACAGATGCGTCAGATTGGTTCTGGGATTTTGGCGATGGAAATACCGATACTCAGCAAAACCCTACACACACCTACTCTACTTATGGCAACTATTTAGTTTCTTTGTTTATATCAAATAATTCAGAAAGTTGGGATACAATTTCTCAAATTATCTCAGTTGAAGAACAAACTTTAACTCCTTTAAGCGGTTTATACTCAATAGGTTGGGCTGCCGAAGACCACTATCAAACACTATTTCAAGCAATTACCGACTTAGAAACTAATGGAGTTGACGGACCTGTAATTTTTGAACTTTCGGCCGATTATAATACTTCTCCCGAAGCGTATCCTATTTACATCAATAATTTTGCAGGATCAAGTCAAACAAACACTCTTACAATTCGTCCGGCTGCAGGTACCCAACATAACATTCAACGCGATGTTGCTGTTGCTGTTCTTGGAATTATGGCTGATAATGTTATTATCGACGGTTCAAATAACGGAACAAACTCCAGAGATTTAACTTTTTCAACAACTAATACGTCTGATTCGCTTGCTGCAATTGCTATTTATCACGTAAATAATGTTGTTATTAAAAATTGCAAGTTAAAAACAAATTCTAATGAACAAATTTCAACAGGGATTGCAGTTTCCGGAAGTGCAAACCTTCTTTTTGAAAATAATAAAATTTTTAGTGCTCGGTCGGGTATAAATGTTGATACTTGTGAAAATGTTACAATTTATAAAAATGAAATTGGATCGGGTAATACCTCTAAATATCTTGATTTTGGAATACAATTAAGAGTAAGCTCAAATATTGTTGTTGACAGTAATTTAATTTTTAAACTAATTGATGATGATATATACAGCTCAAATTTAGCAATTTGCGGAATTGCTTGTAATCAACTTGAAGGCAATGTTAATATTATTAATAACACAATAGATAGTTTAATTCATACCGGAAATTCAAATGTTGTGTACGGAATTGCTATAAATAACTGCAACACATCAAGTTTTAAAATAGCAAATAATCATATTTCTAATTTAGCCTCAGATTCATACTCTGACAAAGTACCAGGAGCTATCGCAATTAATTCGCCTCTTTTAACTTCAATTGAAATAGTGTATAATTCCATTTATTTGTCCAAAAATGCACAATACGGTATTGGAGGTACCCAAGATAACGTTATTGCGGGTGGTTTAATTATCAATGCCGGAAGTGGTATTACGTTTAAAAACAACATTATATCTAATCAATTAGGAACACGCGAAGGTTCTACCTTCGTAACCTTAGGAGCTGCAATAGCAATGACTTTTGCAACTAATCCATTTACCAAAATTGATAATAATGTATATTTTGTGAGCAATGATTATTCATGGAACGATATAGTTTTTAATGCAAATGGTGCAATGTCGTTAGATCAATGGCAAGCTTTTACAGGCGACGATTTAAACTCTATTGCTCAAGAAGATGTTTGTTTTGTTTCTGATGACGATTTGCACTTAAATCCGTGTTCACCTGCAATTGCAAGAGCCGAGTTTTTAGATGTTTTTTCTACTGATATTCAAGGACTTGATAGAAATTCTGACTATCCATCTATTGGTGCTTACGAATACGAAATTATTCAGGCAACTGATGTTTTTTTGTGGCCTCCGGTTAAAGATTACAACTTCGGATATGGTGGTTGTACTCCCGGTAGTGGATACAAAAGAGCCGTTTTTGCAAAGGCAGGAAATGTTTTACCTGAAACTGCATTGCCTCTAAATAATATCACATACTCTCCAAACACAATGTTTGAACAAGGCGATCAAATTGGATCTTCCGGTTGGTTCTGCATTGATACCGATAATGATGAATATTTCGACATGATAGATTCATTGGGGAATTTGGAGTTTACAATAATGGTATGCGAATATTTTGGATCACCCGGAAATGAAATTTACATCATTGATGAAGCTAATTTGAATCCTAACACAGGTATGGTTGGTAATATTTCGGGCGTTTCATCAAACCTAAAAATTTATCCTAATCCTGCTTCTAAAATCATAAATATTAACATTGACGAAAATATTCAACAACTTGTTATTTTTGATTTTTCAGGAAAAAAAATATTACAACTTAGCAATATTAATATTAAACAAGTAGATGTTAGTAATTTTGCAGATGGAATTTATTTAATAGAAGCTACAACTAATTCAGGCGTTTTTAATCAAAAGTTGATAATTAAAAAATAAATTTTGTATTAAACTGCCGAACAATTTTTCGGCAGTTTTAAATTATTTCTATTAACTAACAAAACCCTTTTTGCAGTGTAAAGAAAAAATATTTTTTTTAAACTTAAGCAATTGAAACTACGATGTAAAACATAGTTTAGTTTTTTATTAATATAAAAAAAACAAAAACAATACATGAATTATACTAAAACAAAACTTTTGAAAACTACATTAAATATCCAAAAAAACATTACAGCAAATTCATTAACTATAAAACCTTATATTTAAACATAAATGCAAGAACAACGGAGGCAAATAATAAAACAACTCCAATAATTCTTGATGTTTTATTGAATTTGTAAGCAGATTTTTCCTTGTTTTTTTCTAAAAACACATGATAACCAATTATTAAACTTACCATTGGAAACAAATATTTAAACACATTTGAAAAGAAAAAACTTGCAATAAGTGAAGCATATCCAATTGCCAAAAGCAATACACTTGCTTTAATATTACCGGATTTTTGCACTTTCTTATTTTCATACTCTTCTGCAAAATTTTCGAGCAAATCAACTCCATCTTGCATTATTTTTTCATTAAATCCATGATTATCAAAATCTAAATTATCCATTTTTTTTCTGCAAATTTAAAAATTTACTTAAAAATTCAAATTACTTCAATTAAAAACCACTATTAACGCAAGTCTTTTAACTTATTAAGGTAGAAATTGACTTATGTCTGATAAATATCAAAACTTTTATACGCCACGATTTTAAAATTTTACAAATAATAAATTCATATTCCCAAAAATGTTCAGGAGTAAACAATGCCGATTGACTGTAAATTTTGCATTACAAAAGAAGTGTAGCGAAAAAATACTTAAAGCATATCAGTATTTTATATTATTAACGAATTTTATATGTTGTAAAATTCGTTTTTTTTTTGCTACTTTGCATACTTAATAAAGTAATTTAATAATCTGAAATAGGAAAATTTAATAATTAATATTTTAAAACAGAACATTAAAAAAAACTTTAGCTTTTATCATAAAAACTTTCTACTTTTAAAAATTCAACTATTTAAAACTCTGATATATTATGAAAAAAATTATTTACCCTCTTGTTTTAATTGCACTTATAGCACTCAGTTTATCTTGTTTAAATTCTAATCAAAATAAAAACACAAACAATAATATTATTGCAGTTATTGACACAACTTCAACAATTAATAATATTAAGGTAAAAAAAGACACAATTACCGTTATTGCTGTTGGCGACATGATGCTTGGAACAAATTACCCCGCATCACCAAATTATTTACCTCCAAACAACGATTATGTTGGTCTTTTTAACGATGTTATCCCTTTTTTGCAAGATGCAGATGTTACTTTTGGAAATTGCGAAGGTGCTTTTTCAGATGATATAAAATATGCAAAAAGCTGCAACGATCCTCAATGGTGCTACCGATTTAGCATGCCAACAGATTATGTAAACGGTTTTGTAAATACCGGATTTGACGTTGTAAGTATCGCAAATAATCACGTTCATGATTTAGGAACTTACGGACGCGAAAAAACTATTGAAACATTACAAAATGCTGGATTAAACTTTGCCGGTGTTAACACAATTCCATCTGATACTTTTACTTTAGAAGGTGTAAAATACGGTTTTTGTGCATTTGCACCTAACGACGGAACTTGCCAAATTACCGACTATCCTAAAATGGAAGCAACTGTTCGTCAACTTGATGCAGAATGCGACATTGTTATTGTTTCTTTCCATGGTGGAGCCGAAGGCAGCAAATACGAACATGTACCACGCACTTACGAACATTTTTTAGGTCAAAACAGAGGTAATGTTTACGAATTTGCTCATAAAGCAATAGATGCCGGTGCAGATTTAGTGTTCGGTAATGGTCCTCACGTTACACGTTCTCTCGAACTTTATAACAACAAAATTATTGCCTATAGTCTTGGCAATTTTTTAACTTACCGTCGATTTAATATACAGGGTGTTAATGGTTTAGCTCCTATTTTCAAAGTTTGGGTTGATAGCGATGGTAATTTCATTAAAGGCAAACTTACTCCGGTTTATCAAGATAAATTCAAGGGCGTTTTTATAGATTCTCAAAAAAGAATTATTACTCGTATGCAACAACTTATGGCTGATGATTTTCCCGAAACTGAACTTGAAATTACAAACGATGGTGATGTTTTAAGAACAGATATTTAAAACCTAAAAACTTCTAAAAGATTTTCAAGCATCAAATTTAAAATGAAAAAATGAAAAAAACTGCTATTCTAATACTGTTTTCGTTAATAATACAATTATCTTATAGTCAAACAGATATAACAAGCAACGAAATTTACAATCACATTGAATTTTTATCTAACGATACACTTCAAGGTCGTTTTCCGGGTACATCAGGAGATTTAACTGCAGCAAATTACATTCGAGATGAATTTAAATCATACGGTTTAGAACTTTTATTCAACAATGGTTTTCAGTATTTTGATATTCAAACAAAAACAAAAGCAACAAAAAAATCTCTATCAATCAACAATTTTTCTTGTAAGTATATCGAAGAATATCAACCTCTTATGTTTTCTCCATCTGGAAATTTTGAAGGACAAGCAATTTTTGCCGGATATGGAATGAATATTCAGGATTCTTCTTTTTCATGGAACGATTACGAAAACATTGACGCTCAAGGTAAATGGGTAGTGATTTTCAGAGGGATTCCAAATGTGGCGAGTTATCCGGTTGATTTTTTTGATACCCAAGCTGCTATTTTCTCAAAAGTTATTGAAGCTCAGGACAATGGAGCAATTGGTGTGATTTTTATCAATCCGGCTCATAGTTTTCCAAACGACGATTTAATTGAACCTTGCTTTAGCAGAGTAAAACAACAAACTAATATTCCGGCTTTTTCGGTAAAACGTTTTACAGGTGATAGAATTTTAAAAACAATCGGTAAATCTGTTGATGAATTAGAATCTTCAATTAAAAGAAATAATGCTCCTTTAACTTATGAACTTAATTGCACAATTGCAGCTGAATTAGAAATTGAACCGGTTATGGTTACTACTCAAAATGTTGTTGCTATGCTTCAGGGAACAGATTCAATTTTTAAAAATCAATACATCGTAATTGGTGCTCACTTTGACCATCTTGGTTTTGGAGGTTGCGGTTCTGGTTCAATGATGCCTGATACTTTTGCCGTACACAATGGTGCTGATGATAATGCCTCGGGTGTTGCCGGAGTGCTTGAAATTGCAGAATTTTTATCTAAACAAAACCTTAAAAAAAGCATAATTTTTATTACTTTTGGTGCCGAAGAACGTGGATTACTCGGCTCCGACTATTTTGTGAATAATCTTCCGGTAAATAAGGACAGTATTAACGGAATGCTAAATTTTGACATGATCGGGAAATACAACCGAAATTTAAGTATTCTTGGCACAGGAACTGCTCTTGAATTTGAAAATTTAGTTGCTCAAATTAAAGTTGATACAAATATTCTAAAAGTAAAAACAACGCAAAAAGCATATTCCGGCTCCGACCATGCCTCTTTTATAAAAAGTGGTATTCCGGCATTATTCTTTTATGCAAGTTCAGGAAAAGATTATCATACTCCTTTCGACGATATTCAATTTATTGATACTGAAAGCGAAAAAAATGTGCTAAATTTTATTGCTGATTTTACTATTTTACTATCAAATGACAATCAAAAACTTACTTTTCAAGAAGTTAAAAGTCAAGATAACAACGGAGGAAATAATCATAGCAAAGGTGGCGTCAAATTCGGAATTATTCCTTCGTTTGATGACACCGGAAACAAAGGTCTAAAAATAGGAGATGTTGTAGCAAACGGAGCTGCAGCAAATGCGGGAATGCTTTCTAACGACATTATTACTGCAATTGACAACCAACCGGTAACAAATATTTACGATTACATGGCTCGATTGCAAAAACTAAAAGCCGGAGACAACATTAAAGTAAAAATTAATCGAAATGGTGATGAAATTGAATTAGATGTACAATTGTAAAAATATAAAACATTCAAATTTAAAAATTTTTAACTTTACAATCAACTAAAATGAGAGAATTTAATACTTCAGGACCAAATATTCCGGCACGGCACTATACAATTCAAAGAACAAATTTAATTGAACAAGG
>JAFGXO010000154.1 GCA_016936595.1 Bacteroidales bacterium
TAATGAATTTTCAATAATCAATATAGAATTTTTAGCATTCATTTATAATTGAACATTGATATTATTTTTTTTAACTTAAAACTTAAAGCACATTATATCCATAATTTTCTAAAGAAATAGGCGAATAAAAAACCGCCGCCAAAAATAGCAACTAAGCCAATATAGCCCGATATTGAATTAACTGCCATACCCGACATAACTAATCCGGAAGTACAACCCCGTCCAAGTTGACTACCAATCCCCCATAAAATTCCTCCGGATAAAGCAAAATACAAACGTTTTTTATTTGTAATTTTAGGCGACTTTCCAACCTTAAACTCTAAACGATTATGCAAAGCAGCCGAAATTAAAGCACCGGCAATAAGTCCAACAACCTCAAAAATCAACCAAGTATTTAAAGGCTTTGTGTCTGAACCAATAAAACGACCAAAAAAAGTAGATTTTTCGGCTATATTAGGAGTAATTGCAGAAACACCGGCAATAGATACATTTCTAAAAGCACCACTTGCTCCTAAGCCTTCGCCCGAAAAATAATAAGCAGCTATCATAAGCAAACCTATAAAAAATCCTGCTATATATGGGTTAAAATATTTATTTTTTTTATCCATTTTTAAAAAGTTTATTAGTTAACCAATACAACTCTGCACCAGTTCAATAATTTTATTTTATAAAAGTTAATTAAATTCTGTTAATTTCTAACAAATAAAAAACTGTATTAAAAAGTATAAGCAGATATTTGACCGGCAACAACCATAATTACTCTAAAAATTAAACCGCCAAGTAAAATTAAAAAAGCCGGTATAGCAATTGGTACATGAAACCCTTTTAGTTCAAGAGCTTCTAAAATTGCAGGTAAAATTAACCCCATACCAACAAAAACGCCCCAAAAAACAGCAGTAAATTCGCCACCTAAAAACATTGCAGCAGTTTGCTGATAAACTTCCGGTCCCCAAGCCATGCCCAAGAACATTAAAAAGATAAGAGTAAGTTCAATTCCTATCAAAACTAAATCAATTCGGCTAAATAATGCTTTTTCTTCTTTATTATTAGATAGCCACATTATAGCTGCCGCACCGGTTGAAACTCCCGAAACAAGAAACAAAGGACCTAATATTGAAGTATTCCAAAGAGGACGAGCGTTAAATGATGACAGTAAAATTCCAGTATAAATTCCCAAAGCTATTGCTAAAAAAAATGTAATATACGCAAGAGTTTTTCTGTTTTTAGTTGTTAATTCAACAAGTTTAGGAAGCAAAGGAACTTTTTTCATCACATTTTGAACACTCCCACACCATTTTGCCAATCTTTTTTTATTATTTTCTTCAAAAAATAGTTTTATACCGTCTATAAAACTAAGAGGCCATAAAATAGAGATAAACAAAATAATAGTTAAAATCCATGTTCCCCACGACATAGGCGATGCAACTTCAAAGTGCACCATTAGTTGCCAAAAATACAACTTATGATGAAGGTCTTCTATAAGAAAAATAAGTCCAATTGCAATAATAAACGGAGGTATAATAGTGCTAATTTTAACAGTTACAGGCATATCATCAGCTTTACCTTTAATATAGAAATAAGAGCAAAAAGTAAAATTCCGGCAGCTAAACCACCAATAAACAAATACAGAGGGATACCAAAGCCCCAGACATCAACATGCGGATATAAGCCATGTATGTCTCTGCCGCTTGCCATTAATCTTTCTCCCATTTTATATAAATTTTTTCAATTTAAAATTTCGGTTATTTAAAAAAATACACATGTGGTTGAGTTCCCGATTCGGGAGCCAGAACATAAGCATCATTAGTGCGTAATATGTTTGAAATTTCGCTGCTTGGATCGTCAAGATCGCCAAAAATCATACAATAAGTTGGACAAACACTAACACACGCAGGATCTTGACCTTGAGAAACGCGATGGTCGCAAAAAGTACATTTGTCAACATAGCCATCGGGGTGAAAATATCTTGCTTCATAAGGACACGCCTGAATACATGCTCCGCAGCCAATACATTCATTTTCAGTTACTTTTACAATTCCACCTTCAATAACATGGCTTGCACCTGTTGGGCAAACACGTACACACGGCGAAGTTTCGCAATGGTTACAACGCTGCGATTCAAAGTGTAGATTTAAAGTCGGATATTCTCCTTTAACTTTTTCAATTATCCAATCTCTTGAATATCCAATTGGTACATTGTTTTCGGTCTGACAAGCAACAACGCAGTCGGCACAACCAACACATTTACCAATATTTAAAGCCATTGCATATCTCATACTTCAACCTCCTCGTTATTTGGATTTTCAGTTAAAAAAGTTACAAAATTTTCGCGCATTCCGGTTCCTCCCATTATTGGGTCATATTTAACATTAGTAATCATTTCGGTATCCGAAGCTCCTTTTCCATAAGCACGAGTTAATTGTTTGGCTGTATGACCAAAACCATGAACCATATACACAGAATCGTGTCGGATACGTTCAGTAATTCTTACTTTTATAGCAGAAGAAGTTACAATTCCGTCTTGATTTTTAAGCCAAATTTCTTGACCGTTTGTAAAGCCGTACATTTTTGCAATTTTGGGATTAATCCAAACGCTATTTTCGTCCATAAGATCGTTTAAATTTGGATTATTTTGCGAACGGCTAAATGTGTGCATCGGAGCACGACCATAATTTAATCTGTAAAATCCCGAATCAGGTTGTTTGTGCTGAGTATAAACAGGCATTGGGTCAAAACCTTCGGCAGCTAAAGCAGTTGAATATAATTCTATTTTTCCGGTATTAGTTGCAAAAGTACGATTTTCTCCGGGTAATAAATACATATTATCAGTTCTTTCCATTACTTTTACACCAATTTTTTGCAATTCATCTAAAGAGCTTCCAATTTTCTTTAATTGCCAATCAATAAGTTCAGTTATATCATCAAATTGATAACAAGATTCGAGTTTCATTCTGGCACCAATTTGTTTAGCAATCCACCACCCCGGTTTAGTTTCGTATTTTGGTTTTGCTGCGGGCATTCTTAAAGCAATAGTAGGGTATCTGCCTTGCGAAACTCTTGGCATATCATATCTTTCAAGATAAGTACATTCGGGTAAAATAACATCAGCATAACCGGTAATTTCGGTAGGCATTGTATCCGAAACTATCAATAAATCAAGTTCATTGATTGCTTTAAGAGTGTTAGCTTTATTTGGAAGCGTTTGAATTAAGTTAGTTCCGTTTACAATCCACGCTTTGTATTTAATTTGTCCGGTTGCATCTGGAACGGTAGCATCGCATATACCCGAAGCCAATGCTAATCCGGCTAATTTATACTTTCCGTCCAGCATATCTTTCCATGTTTTAGAAGGTTGTGGATATGCTTTATGTGGAAAACTTGGAGCTTTTGCTTTTGAAACGAAATAAAAACCACCTTTTCGGCCAAAAGAACCCAAAAGAGCGTTAAGAATTGCAACAACTCTTAATCGTTGAGTATCATCACCATACCAAGTTACGTGTCGTCCAGGGTGAACAATTACTGCCGGAGCAGCTTTTGCCATTTCGTGAGCAGTATTTTTTATAAGATTAACATCTAATTCAGTTTCAGATGCAGCCCATTCAGGCGTATATTTTTGAACGTGTTGTTTTAATTGCTCAAATCCATAAGCATATCTTTCGATATAATCTTTATCGTATAACTCTTCATTAATAATAATGTGTATCCATGCTAAAAGAAGTGCCAAATCGGTAGCCGGTTTAATAGGCAACCAATATTTTGATTTACTTGCGGCTGTTGAAAAACGTGGGTCAACAGTAATAACAGTTCCACCACGGTCTAATAAAGTTGACATTTCTTGAACCTGTCCGTTGTGCATATTTTCGCCGATATGAGCACCTATAAGCACAAGGCATTTAGAATTTTCAATATCTGTAGGTTCAGGAGAATTCATACCTACTCCAAAAGTTGTAAGAAAAGCAACTTCGCGTGGACCACGACATTGAGCATACGAAGGAGCGGCAACACTAACTGAGCCAATTGAATTTAACATGTGACTCCAAAATTTACCGGCAGAACCATGAGTAAAAAGTGCAATAGATTCCGGTCCGAATTGATCTTTTATTTCAGACAATTTATTTGCTGTAAAATCAAGAGCTTCGTCCCAAGATACTTCTTTGTAACTTTGGTTACCAGCTGCGTCAGTTACTCTAATCATTGGTTTTTTTAATCTATCTTCATCGTAGTAAAAACCAACACCACCCGTTCCGCGTGGACACATTCGTCCATGTGATTCAAGATCGTTATCGTTACCAATTATTTTTTGTATATTACCTTTACGGTTTTTATAAACCCAGCCTGCACATTTCCAAAAACAAACTTCACAGTATGTTGGAGTTCGTTCAGCATCAGATTCTATAAGCGGGTCTTTATCAAAAAAGTCTGCAATTTTAGGAGTTGCATCAAGCAATATTCCGGATAATGCTAAAGAGGCTGTTCCGGCTGCAGAAATCTTAATAAATTTTCTTCGGGAAATATTTTTCATCTTGTAAAAATTATTTCAGCAAAGATAAATACATAGATAACCTATGCAAATGTTTAACAAGCTTACACTTTATGAAAATTTAAACAGAATCAAGTAATAAAAGCAAATATAAAAATTGCATAAAATCACTAAATTGTTTATTATATGATTTACATGGAAATAAATTTTATTAATTTAAAATAATGGAAAATTCTATATAAAACGTGAATTATAGATAAAGTTAAATAAATAATAAAAATGTTCTTTTTTCAAAAGTTTAGATTCAATAAAATCTACAAACTTTGAGGTGAAAAAATTAAAATGGAAACAGTAAAATTGGAAAAGTTCAAAGATGCATAGATATTTTGGAATTGATTTTTTTTATTACTAATATTATGCAATTGCAATAAGTACAATTACTATTTGTAAGTACAGTTAAAATATTTATACAAATAATTAGATTTTAATCTAAAAAAAAAGTTTACTGCTTTTACACAATAAACTTTTTAAAAAAACAATGAACAAAAACTAACTACAAAACACTATTTTTGATGAAGCATCTTCGGCAGCTTTCATTAAAGGATAACCAGCAGGAGAAGCCGTTAACAATGGGTGAGTTCCAATTTGTAGTGTAAGCATAGAATTAATAGTCATTCTGTTTTGAATCATAATACCAATTGTATTTGTTAATTCGCCAACAGAAAGTCCACCAAAAACTTCACCACCTATAATTACTCCTGATTCTCGAGCAGCAATAAGTTTCACAGATTGAGCATGAGTGTCGTTTAAAGTACCGGGATGTCGGTCAATACCTTCAAAAACACCGGTTACGTAGTTAAAATTTTCTGCTTTTGCAATTCTTTCGGTTAAACCTGCTACACCAAAAGCATTACTACCTAAAGCAGTAGAAAAAATAGAAATTGTACCACTAAATGTTTTAATTGCAGAAAGTTTCATAAGGTTCATTCCTGCAATTCTAGCCTCGGCACAAGCAGTTGATGCCAACATTATGTTGCAAACTTTTCTTGTAACAAAATCCCTTTTTTCAGCACAATCACCAACAGCAAAAACATTAGAATCATCTGTTCTCATATATTCATCTACCTTTATAGAACCAAAGTCATTAACTTTTAATCCGCAATCCTGAGCCAGTTGAGTATTTGGTTTGTATCCAATTGCTAAAATAACAGCATCTGCTTCTATTTTTTCACCATTTTCTAATACAACCCCTTCAACTTTTGATTCTCCAAGAATTTCAGTAACTCCAATGTTGGTTAATATTTTAACTCCTCTATCTGAAAGAATTTTTTCAGCCTTCAAAGAAATATCAACGTCAAATGCTAATTCTAAAACATGTGGAAGCTTTTCTACAATAGTAACTTCTTTTCCGGCTTTAACAAGTTCGTCAGAAATCTCAACTCCAATAAAACCGGCACCAATGGTTACTATTTTTTTAGCATTTGCTAATTTTTGTTGCATTTTATCCAAATAAACTTTATTTTTAGGTACAGAAAATACATTTTCGAGAGCAGTACCTTTCAACCAAGAAGGAATAACAGGCACAGAACCGGTTCCAATTACTAACTTTTCATATTTTACTTCTTTACCGGATTTCAAATTGACTAATTTATTATCTCTGTCAATTTTTACTACCACGTCATACACTACTTTTATACCAAGCGAATCAAACATTTTTTCTGCCGGCAAAAGATCTTTATCGGAAGAACCTACTGAACCAAAAATGTATGGAATTCCACAAGGAATAAGAGTTTTATCCTGACTTGTAACAACCATAAATTCTTTTGTAGGATAAATACGTTTTCCTGTTGTTGCAGCAACTAAACCAGCTGCACTACTACCAATAACTAAAATATCTGTTTGCATATAATTATTTTTTTTAAGCCGAAAAAATTCGGAGAATTAAGGTTAAAATATTAAATGCAAAATTACTAACAAAAAATGCAATAAACAACTTTTTTAATTAATTTATTACGTAAAATTTTATGATTATTATCACATAATTTACTGGGATTTTTCACAAATCATAAACTCAAAAAATAACTTAAATTTATAAACGCTAAAGAAATTAAATATAATAGAACAATAATATCATAAATAATTTTGCAATTTTCTGATTTTTTAAATTTAAAAAAACTCAAATCCTACAAAAAAATCGGCACAAGCAATCAACACTAATTAACTGTACGATAGCTTATTACATTTTAAATAGACATGTTGAGCAAAAAATATTTGTACTTGGGTATGTGATTGGAATGTGTTGGTAGGCCAAAAAAAATTAAAAATTTTGGGTCAATTAAGGATCAGTTCAACTTCTTGGAGAGGGTTGTAAAAACAATTCATTTTCAATGCTAAAGTATATTTCGTCAAAATTTTTTTTTTATTTTAACTGGAAGTAAACATCGAAAGTATTTGTTATATAGATAGTTTTATTTTTGAAAAGAGTTCATAAAAATCTTTATTTTATAATTTCGTCAAAAAAAAACAATATTATCTTGCAAAACATTTGCATGATTGATTTTTTTTTTTTTTTTGCAATAAAAAATAATAATGAAAAGATTTTTATTTCTATTAGTGTTAATGATTTTTAGTACCTTTTTGCAAGCACAAAACCTTGTAAAGATAAATGATTATACTCAAAACTTTAATAAAGATGTAAGTTTCAGAAGTTTTATTCTTTCAGGTGATTCAATAACAGTTTTATCAAAAGCAAATAACGGCATTTTACTTTCAAATTTGGATAATTTATCAAAAAACTCAAATTTACTTTCGGGTTTTGTAACAGATTATTGTCAATCAGATAAAAATATTTATTCTCTACAGATTATAAATCAAAATAGTTTTAATTTTCTCTCCATAAAAAAACTCTCAAAATCATTCTCACCAGAAAAAGAAGCAAATTACAAATTATCTTCAAGCATCTCAAATATTTATATTACATGTGACGATGAAAATAATCTATTCGTAGCCGGAACTTATTCAGATGATTTTTTTATAGACAATAATAATTTCAATAGAGCAAAAGGAACAGATGTTTTTCTGATAAAACTTAACCAAAATTTAGAAATAATAAATTTTACATCAATAAATTACGACGGCAACGAAATATTGAATGATATTGCTTTTTTTGAGAATAAATTAGTACTTATTGGTGCTTTTGATGAAAACTTTGCAAATCAAACATCTCTTGGGAAATCCGATGCTTTTGTTTTAATACTTGACACAGATTTTAATGTTGTGAAAAATTTTCAATACAGTAGCATTTAGGATGAAAGTGGTCAAATAGTTAAAGTAAACCAGAGTAATCTTTATATAACCGGATATTTTTCAGGACAAATTGAAATTGGCGACAGCTTATATACAAGCAATGGAGCTAAAGATTTATTTATATGCCAGTATGATAAAAATTTTAATCTAATTTGGACTAACCACTATGGTTCTACGGGTAAAGACTATCTTTCAGATGTAACGATAAATAAATATGGTGATATTTTACTTACAGGAACAAACAGATCCGAATTTACTACTGATAATCCTACAACTAAATCATTATATTTCAATACTTACATTGTAAAATTTAGTCAACAAGGTAGCTTTAATTATTACTTTCCAATAATTAACACCACTACTAATTATTACTCTCCAAAATTATTTTCCACAACTGAAAACACAGTTTTAGTGTCATCAAATAGTAGCGATAATATATTATCTCAAAGCTATTTACACGAATATTTTGACTGCGACTATGGTTTAAAAATTGATTTGCCTGAAGCAATAACAGTATATAATACAGATACTTTGTTTACAGCAAATAACTATTTTGAAGAATATAAATGGAATACCGGAAATAACACATCAACAATTAACCTAAATTCTGACGGAATTTATTATTTGACTGTTAAAGACAAGAACGGTTGCCTTTCAATGGATTCAATGTATGTTGAAATTTTAAATAAAAATGATATAACCTCAAATAACCTGATTCAAAACAATTTTGAAGTACAAGTTTTTCCAAATCCTGCTGTTGATAATATAAATATTAACGTAATAAATTTAGATATAAAAAATGATTGCCAGATATTTTTGTTTTCAGAAAACGGAAGTATTGTATATTATAAACAATATTCAACATATACCATAAACCATGATTATACAATAAATTCAAATTTTGCAAATGGCAGTTATGTTTTAAAAATAATCAATGGTAAAAACTCATTCAGTAAAAAAATAATTATTTTAAAATAAATAAAATGAAATTTAAACATTTTCTATTAGTTGTTTTCACAGTGATATTTAACTTACCTTTTTCGCAATTGAATGCTCAAAATATAAGAGCTGATGGTGGAGTATATCCTGGAAATATATATCATATGGGGGGGAATATAGGTATTGGAACAACTCAACCAAATGCTCAAATAGATATTTATGGGTCAGATAGTGCATCTATAAGATTGTCAAAAATTTATTCAAATATTCTTTGTACTGAAGTAGATAGTTATTACTCTTGGGAAATTACAAATAATAATAATTTAACCTTCAGTATTTTTGATAATCAATGTGAAACAATTACTTCATATAATTCTTTCATGACATTATTTAGCACTGGTCAATTGCTATTAGGAGATGGAACAATTAACAGTTCTGCAATTCTTCATTTAAAAAGTAAAGACAAAGGACTTCTTATTCCCAGAATGACTAATGCTGAAATAAATAATATTCCAAATCCGGCTCAAGGTTTACTTGTTTTTTCTACTGATGATAATAATTTTAAGTATTTTTACGGACAAATTGAAACATGGCAAACTATTCCTAATTTATCAGAAATAAACACTCTTCTATCAAATTACGTTACAACAACTGATTTAACAACAACACTTAACGATTATTCCACAACAATCGAAATAAATACGCTTCTTTCAGATTACGTTACAATAACTGATTTAACAACAACCCTTAACGATTATTCTACAACAACCGAAATAAATACGCTTCTTTCAAATTACGTTACAATAACTGATTTAACAACAACCCTTAACGATTATTCTACAACAACCGAAATAAATACGCTTCTTTCAGATTACGTTACAATAACTGATTTAACAACAACCCTTAACGATTATTCTACAACAGCAGATATTGTTGCAACATATCTTTCAATTGATGATTTTAACACCATAATTGCTGATTATGCACAAACATCAGACTTAGATAACTATTTAACAACTTCTGAAATTGAGGCTAATTATGTTTCAAATCATAGCAATTATACTAACAGCATTTTCACTACAAACAACAATGGAGATTTAGTTTATCTGCAAGCAGGAAACCAAGGAGAAGTATTAACCGTAAACAATGATGGTTATTTCAGTTGGGCTGAATTATCTTCTGCTTCTGAAAGCCTTTGGAATATGTCAGGTTATAATATTTTCACAAAAAGTTTGAAAAATAATATAGGAATTGGTTTTTCTGATCATAATATTAATGATTTTTATCCGCAAACAAAATTGCATATTTTTAATTTAATTGAAAATGATGCACAACAAACAGCAACATCTTCTTTAAGAATTGAAGAGTATGATAGAAATATTGGTTTTTTCAAAGCTTGGGATATTCAAAATAATAATGGCAGTTTATTTTTTGCATATTCAAATTCACAAAATTTTGAGAAAAAAAATCCATCTAAAAAAGTTGTTTTCTCAAAAAACGGTTTTGTAGGAATAAATACAACAGCTCCTGAATACTTTCTTGATATAAACGGAGATGCAAGAATAATGCAGGATTTAACTTTGGGAGGAAAAAACGGAGGCATTGGTCAGTTTACTAACTTCGGAAATTTAGTTTTTGACACCGATAATAACCAATTAAACATTTCTTCTACCGGAAGTTTTGTATTTTTTAATAACGAAAACGAAGTTGCAAGTATTACTGCTGATGGAAATTTTAGTGCGAACAATGCTAATTTTAGTGGTCATATTATTGTTGACGATTACTTAAGTGTTGTAACTAATCCTAATGATGCAATATTAAATTTAAACTCAGATGCAGGAACTGCGAATGGTATTTTTGTAAAAGCTGGTTATTCAGGTGCAGGTACAACCCTGTTAAAACTTGAAAGTGCTGATAATAAAACAGCAATGATAGTAAAAGGTAATGGTAATGTAGGATAGGTACATCAAATACTACATATCCTTTTCAAGTATATAAAAATAATGTTGAATTAGCACGAGTAAATGGTGATGGCTTTTTTTATTGTCGTGAATTAGTTGTACAAAAAAATGGTGATTTCCCCGACTACGTTTTTGAGCTAGATTATAACTTGATGCCTCTAACCGAACTTGAAGATTACGTAATCACTAACAAACATTTACCTGATGTTCCTACAGCACAAGATGTTGATACAAACGGGATACCTGTTGGTGATTTATCTGTAATTTTATTAAAAAAAGTAGAAGAATTAACTCTTTACACTATCGACCAACAAAAAAACATTAATGAATTAAAACAAATTGTTGAACAACAACAACAAATGATACAACAACTTATTGATAATCAAAATAACAACTAAAACAGAAAACAATGAAAAGAAAAAATCTATTAATTATCGCCGGATTTTTGCTGATTTTTTTCAGCTTCTCATGCAGTAAAGACATTGTACTTACTGGGAGTGTGCAAGGTACTGTTGACATACTAACAAACGAATTTGGAGACACTTTAAGTTTGTCTGGAATAAAAGTAACACTTGTTTCTAAGTTGTATGGAAACAAAGAAACAACAACTGATGCCTACGGAAAATACTTTTTTGAAAATGTAGAAACTGGAACTTATGAATTAATAATTGGAGAAGCACCAATTGCTCCATATAAACATTATTTTCAATTTGTTGGTGGCGAAGCTTCCTATATTGCTCCATTTATAAAACTAACTCACAAAAGTACATCAATTCCGTCAAATATAAGACTTACAACAGATGATTGGGGGAATAATTACATTGAATGTGATATTACACCCATTGCAACTCCAGAAACTCCCAGAAGATTTTTATTAATCTCATATAAGTACGATTCTTTAGGAAATTTTAAATATTATACTCTTTCAACAAAAACAGTAACAGAAAATGTTCTTCGTAATAACTGGCGAATATTTGAATATGAAAAATTCAAAATCATTATTTACGGTGTTTCTAACGGAGAATATACAAAATATATTGATACTTTAGGAAATGAAATTATTCCATCTCTTGGCGATATAAGTACAGACACATTATACATTAACTTTTAAAAATTAGACAATGAAAAAAATCACGCTAATATTAGGTGTTTTAACAGTATTATTATCTTTTTCTTGTAAAAAGAACAATAATATGGAAACAGAGGTGCAAGGACTTATAAAACTATATGATCAAAAAGGATATATGATTACTTCTAATGATGTAAAAATTTCGTTAAGCGGAATAGAAGACTCTGTTTTAACAGATGAAACTGGAAAGTTTTTTTTAAAAAAAGTAACAGCTGGAACTTATGATATTACAATAAACAAAACAGGATTTCCTGAATTTAAAATTTACGGATTTCAAGTACTTGCTAATGGGCAACCCACAAGATACTTGAATACTTTAAAAATAGCAGAATTACCTAAAATAAAAGTTCAGAACATCAGAGATACTGTTATTTATATTGGCTACATTTCTACAATAGGTTTTAATGTAGATGTTATTAAAAATAATCTTAACGATGAAGATAATTATGTTTTAATAATGTACATCTCTCATTCTCCCAATGTTTCAATTAATAATTATGAAGAAAAAGAACTACTAATCTCAAATACAAATCATGTTTCATTTGTAAATTTTAATTATGAAATTGAAGAAGGAATGTACGCAGTCGTATATTCGCACCCATATTCTTCGTCTTCTGATTTTTATATAGATCCATATTTTAATTCAGATACAATTACAGAACACCCTTACAGCAATATGATTGACTTACAAGGACACGAATATAATCCTTATTACATAAAAGTTTCTGAAACATATTTTTACGAATAATTAAAAATAAAATAATATGAAAAACATAATTTTTATAACACTAATAGTCGTAATTTTTGCAAGTATTTCATGCAAAGAACAAATTAATTTATCCGCAAACATATATGGTACAGTTAAATTATACGACAGAGAAGATACATCAAATACTTTTTATCAAGAGGCAATTGACATTGAAAATATGAATGATCATTCTGGTATTAAAGTGGTTTTTATCAAAAAAAACAACAAAAACAACAAATTTGAAACAGTAACAGACAAAAATGGGCATTTTGAACTAAATAATTTGCCAAGTGGAACGTATAAAATTATATATTCAAAAGAAGGATACTCTACTTTTACATTTTACGATTATCAAATAACTGGAGGAGCAGATTATCGAGTTGAAATAAAACACAATTATCAATATTCACATTTGCGTAAAAAACCCGATATAATTGATTGCACTAACGTAAACGTTGAAATACGGAATGACTCTATAATTTTCACTGGCGAAACAGAAGCCAATCATTCTCTATTATATTTCTTAATTTCAACAAATTCAAATATTTCTGATACAACATTTATGGACTGGTACGGCATTAGTGCATCAGAAGATATTGGAGGAGCACCAAGAAAATATCCTCTTGAATATCTTAGAAATTACTTTATTTTTAATGAAGGCGATATTATTTATTGGCAAGCATACTCTGCAGGATGGTTTGGTCCAATCATATTCAATAATGATTGGTCTCATGCAATTACAAACCAATATTTTACAGATTTATTACCTCAAACAAATTATCATAGAGTCTATGGCTTAAACAATGATTATAATAAAAAAGGATCTGTTATTGTGCCGTCTGGTTTTAAATCGCAATTTCCTGATGGGTATTTACCTATGATTGAAAAAGAAGAAATTGTAAATATTGAACGTTAAACCTTAAATATTTAACATGAATTTAAAAGTATTTTTAGTTTCTTTTATTGCACTCATATATAGTAATATACTTGTTGCTCAAACGAATGTAAACAAAGGAAGGGGTGACAATAATATAGTAGAAGATATTCCATATTTTAACGTTCATGAACCCCCTCCTCCAGATGTAAATAATTTCACAGATTATTCTAATAGTGTTACAAATAATTTGCATACAGGCACTATTGGATTTAATATCCCTGTGACTACTATTATTTGTAATAATTATTCACACTCTGTGTCTTTTAATTATTCTTCTAATGGAGTTAGATCCTTTAATCAAATTACTCCAAGATGGGGTAATTCATGGACATTAAGTGCTGGAGGATTTATTTCAAGAACAGTAAATGATGAACCAGATGATAAATACGGCATTGGTTTGCTTCATTCTTGGTGGTATGATAAAATATCAAATTCAAACTTAACTTTAAATGATAAAAGAGAATTAGCAGATAATGATTACGATACCGAACTTGATGTATTTAGTTTTAATATTGATGGATATTCAGGAGAATTTTACATTATCCCTACTGATGATGGTAATAAAGTTGTTCTTTCTCCACATCAAAATTTAAAGATTGAACCCGTTTTGGAGAATAATACTACAATTATTAGTTTTACTATTACTACAGATAATGGTTTAAAATATTATTTTAATCAAGCTGAAAGCACTCATTATTTTACTAACAAAAAAGAGTTTACATATATTTCAAGATGGTATTTGACAAGTATAGAAAATATGAATGGTATAGAACTTATGTCATTTGAATATTCATTAACTGAATACGAATATATTGGACATGGCTTAGGCTATTTAAATTTTGAATTAGATAATAATGTTGATAGAGATTATGCTTATCAAGGATTAAGTGATGAAGATATTGTATATTTTGATGTCAATACTTTTTTGCTAGAAAAAATAATTGGACCTAACAGTTATGTTGTTTTTGACACTGAATATAATCCTTTAACAGGAACACCTTCGAATTACATTAAAATATATGACAATAATGATAGTTTAAGAAAACAAATTGATATTTTTTACACCTCGATTGGTTGTGAAATCTTTAATTATGGGTTATTAGTTTCAACTGAGAATAATGACAATAATTATAAGTATATGTTTGAATATTATGAAGAATATGCTTTTTATGAAAATTATCGTGATATAATAAAACATAGAGATATTTGGGGATTTTTTAACGGACCTTATTCAGGCAGTGAAGATTATCCTTATCTGAATGTTTATGGAGAACTTGTAACTGGAGCATCTTTACAAGGAAACAGAGTTTTTAATGAAGATTACGCAATTACTGGACTTTTAAAAAAAATTACTTTCCCAACTGGTGGTTCTGCTGAAATAGAATATGAGCCTCATCAATTTTTTGCAGAAACATCTTGGAAGAATCAATTTCCTTTTTTGAACGACTACACTCCTAACACTTTTGGGGCAGGTTTTAGATTAAAACAAATAAATTACAAGAATGTCGAGAATAATACTGTTTTAATAAAAAAATTCTCTTACGAAGGTGGCAAACAATTAAGTTATCCTGATTATTATTTGATTTCACATTTTTTTGTTGGCGAAATGGAAGGCAGTGCTATGGCTTGGTATGCAAGAGAGAGATTATCTGTTCTTAGTGAGCCTGATATTCCTTTTTCAACTGAAAATGGTAGTTTAGTTGCATACGATAAAGTTACTGAAGAGCAAACTAGTATTTTAACTTCTGAAAAAATGATTACTGAATATTCGTTTGATAATGAAATAGACGTTGTTACTGCTCAAACACTTAATGCATCTGTTTATGGAGATGATAATAATATTGTAAATGCTTCAATGTCACTTAAACATCTGAATTCATTTAAAAACAAAAGAGGACATACAATTAATGTTGTAAATAAAAATTTTGATAACGATTTAATCTACAATACAACTAATATTTATAATAATGCCTTGGGAACAGTGATATTGTACGGTTATAAAGTAAGAAGAATTAGATCACAAGGGCAAGATATGGGTAATCAAGCTCCTGAATTATTTGAATACCCATATAGCTTTGCTGTTGGTATTGACAAAGAAATTATTGAGACACGTGAAACAACATACACAGATAACAATTCTTTCATAACTAAAAAAACCACGTTTGATAGAGCTTATGTTGATAATTATAATTTCCCTTTTAACTTGCTTACCGCCACAACTATCTATGATGATAACAACACAATTACTACTGAATTTACATATCCTTACTCATCTTCTGACAACATTGCAGACAATATGATTAATAAATATCTTGTTTCGGCTGTAATGAAAAAAACAACAATAAATAATGGTACAGTAATCTCTTTAGTAAAAACAAACTACAATTTTTTTAATAATTCAATACTACCAAATCATATTAAAGTTTTAAATACACTAACTAATATTATGGAATCTGTTTCTGTTGTTGACAAGTACGATAATTATGGAAATATAATTCAATTTCACAATAATTATAATATTCCTATAACAATTCTTTGGGGATATAATCATATTTTCCCAATTGCTAAAATTGAAAATGCTACTTTTGAAGAAATAATTCAATTAATAGATCTTTCAAACACAACTCTTCAAAATCCAAGTGATGATGAACAATTAAGAGATTTTTTACAAACTCTTAGAAATGCCCCTTCTATTTCAAACGCATTTATTTATACATACACGTACGATAAAATTTACGGAATGACATCTCAAACTGATCCTAACGGTGTTACTGTTTTCTATGAATACGATGCTTTTGGAAGACTAGAATCTATTAGAGATCAAGATGGTAATGTTATCCAACATTATGAATACAATTATTACAATACATTGTTAAATAACAATTAGACTAAAACAACAATGAAACACATACTTTTTGCAACCATAACTCTGTTTTTTTCAATACTTTCTTTTGCTCAAACAAAAGATTTTTGGGACGATAGAACCATTTCTACATATACAAATACCATAGAGGTAGCCAGAAATTCAATTACTTTTACCGATGGGTTTTCAACAATTAACAATGGAGATTTACATGCATATATTGACTTATTAATTCCTGTTGGTGGTTACTCTGCAGGAGATTTTAACATGAATTACGTTCGTGTATTTGCTCCTTTAGCAAACAATGCGTCCAATACTGCTCCTCAACACGATGACTTAAATTACAATTTATGGAGCGAGCAAACTCAATATTTCGACGGTTTAGGCAGACCTGTACAAACAGTACAATCTAAAGCTTCGCCAACAGGTGCTGATATTATTCAACCAATAGTGTATGATGATTTTGGACGACAAACTCATAGTTATTTGCCATATACTTACAATCAAGATATGGTTAATACTGTTGGAGCTTACAGACCTAATGCTGCTTCATTAGACATTCAAACAGATTACGAACAACAATTATTTTACAACCAATTAAATCAACAAGGAAACGTTGCTTTTTCCGAAACAGTTTTTGACAATTCTCCTTTAAACAGAGTTATGCAACAAGGAGCTCCGGGTGCTGATTGGCAAATAAGTTCGGGAAACGTTACTTCTTTCGATTACCAAACTAACACTAGTTCGCTTAACTATCATTTTACTGTTGACCAATATAATATGCTAGTAAAAGCACAAGAATATCCGCCTAATTCTCTTTATATTACAAAAACTACCGACCCCGACGGACACGAAGTTCTTGAATATAAAAATAAACTGGGTCAGGTGGTAATTTCTCAATCATACATTGATGCAAGTAATTATGCAATGACAATATATGTTTATGACGATTACGGACTTTTACGCTATGTTTTGCCTCCGGAAGCTGTTGATGAAATACTACTATCTCCTACCGGTGCTTACTGGGATATAAATGACCCTATTATTGCACAATATTGCTATTATTACGAATACGATGGCAGACATAGAAATATTTACAAAAAACTTCCCGGTGCTGAACCAATTTATATAATTTATGATAAACGTGATTTGCCGGTACTAACTCAGGACGGGAATCAAAGATTAAACGGAGAATGGAGTTTTGTAAAATACGATGCATTTAAAAGACCAATTTTATCCGGTATTTTTTATTCAACTTCTACTTTCAATGTTTTACAAGCAGAACTTGACGCTCACTCTATACTATGGGAAACTATTGATAGCCAATCAAATGACTATACTAATAATGCTTTACCTGATATTAACGATTGTTATATTCAAACCTTTACTTATTACGATAATTACAATATTTTAGCCCCACAAACATATACCTACAATCGTCCTAATAATTCTTTTGAAGAAAACTTTAACCCTAATATAAAGGGTCAAGTAACTGTTACAAAAACACTAATCGAAGACCCTGACAATATCCTAAACAACGATGTAGAATATTTATATTCAGTTACTTATTATGACGAATATTACAGAGCAATACAAATAATTTCGGATAATCATCTTGGAGGACAGGATATTATTTCAAATCGTTACAATTTTACCGGCGATTTACTCGAAACAATTCAAACTCATTCTTCTCCACAACTCAATAACCCGATAACTATCAACTCAACAAACTCGTACGATCGAATGAAACGCCCTCTTTCAACAACTACAACTATTGATGGTCAGTCGTCAATAACCAATTTTACTTACGACGAATTAGGACAATTAACAAATAAATCAATCGGGAATGGCGTGGTAGATATTGGTTATTCGTACAATATTCGCGGCTGGACTACAGACATTTCAAGCAACTATTTTTCGCAAACAATGCACTACAATACTGGAAATAATCCATTGTACAACGGCAACATTTCACAAATAGACTGGTCTTCTGGCTCTGTTAATGCATCATATCAATACAATTACGACGGATTAAACAGAATATTATCAGCCAATTACTCCGATGCAAACAGTGCCGATTTTTCAACAACATATAATTACGATTTAAACGGTAATATTCAACATTTAACCCGAATGGGCTACAATGGAGCTCAACATGTGCAAATTGACGATTTATCTTATATCTACAACGGAAACCAACTAACTTATGTAGATGATGAGAACAATGCAAATCATCAAAATTTTGGCTTTGTTGATAATGGAGCATTTCAATCATCATTAAATCCTGATTATGCCTACGATGCAAACGGAAACCTTACACAAGACCTAAATAAAGAGATTTACGACATTGATTATAACCATATAAATTTGCCAACACAAATTTCTTTTTACGACGATGCTAATGGTTCCAAATATATTAACTATCTTTACACCCCAACAGGCACAAAACTGCGTGTACAAACTTTGAACGGAACAGACCAAAATATAACCGATTATGTAGGAAACATAATTTACGAAAATTCTGAACTTTCGTACATTCTTTTCCCTGACGGCAGAATAACAA
>JAFGXO010000155.1 GCA_016936595.1 Bacteroidales bacterium
TTAAAATAATTCCGAGAATTATTTTTTAGAAGTTGTTCCCGAAATATTTCGGGACAAGTAATGCCGATTGACTTTAAAACCGATTTTAAGAAAATGAAATCGGTTTTTTTAAATCATTTCGGTATATCAACTGAAAATTCGCCAATATTTACATATTTTCTATACTATTTATATCAGCAATAACACTAATATTTTATGAAAAAAGGAAGTATTATTATTTGTTTTATTAAGATTAAAGTGTAGATTTGTTGTAGTAAAGAATACGAAACAACCTCTTTTTTTCAATATTGTTTCGGTTTTATTTTTCAGGTCGCAAAACAAATATAAGCTATTATTAGGCAATGACTTAACACAAAGAAACAACCGATTTATAAATATGCGTTGTGTAGCTTGAGATGGGAAATTACAGACGTTAAAGCAAATAAAAACCAAGCTGTTTCGGATTTAGCTTCGCTGAGATAAGTTGTAATCCAAAACCCAAAACAAAAGCAATGTAATTCTATTCTGATTGCAAATCAGAAAAAAGCGGGTGACTTTAACTACCTTGTTTGGAAATTGAGGAAAATAATATTAATTTAATAATGAATAATAAATTATGAAAATCAATCTTAAAATTATAATGTTTGGGATTATTACAATAATAAGTTCAAATGTATTCGGTCAAGTGAAAGAAAACTGGAATCATAACATCGGGATTAATCTATTACAAATACCAGCAACTACAATTGATTTGACTTATGAATTAAATAATAAACCAAGATACATGTTGATTATTAATCCAGGATATACCTTTAATTATACAAATTCTTATGATTATATTGGTTTCTTTTTATCCCCTCATTATAAATGTGGTAACAACGGATATTATATGAAAAAACAATCCGGGGGGTATATAAAAATTGGCTTAAAATATATTTTCAGGAATTCAACAGAAAAAAACAATTTCTTTTATTTAGGTGCATTTATAACAAATTCAATGGTTTATGAAAAAGCAGAATATGAAAATATGGATATTTCAAATAGTCAAATTGAAAATTTAAGCCATAATATTTTTATTTTAGGATTTAGTAGTGCAGTAGGTTACAATTTTGGAATTTCAAATAGATTGACATCGGATTTTGGCGTTCATATTTCACTTCCATCAAAGAAATATGATGAATTGTATGGATATAGTAATTATATTCCAGGAATGGGATACATGGAAACTTGTGGAAACCAAGTAATTTTTCCAATGTTAATTCTGAATTTAAAATATAAGATAAAAAGATAAAACAATCTTTCACAACAAACAACATAAAGCACTAACACACAAACAAATAGGAAATAAAAACACAAAATTTTAACGACAATAAACCATCAATAAAATCTGAGAATATTTCAAAAAAAAAGAATTAGAATATATTTCAGTTAGATGGCGTTCAATAGATTCTGCAAGTATTGGCAAGGTTCATAATTATTTCCAATCAAAATTATACAAAATACAAATCATATTCAAAATAACTAAAAATAAATAAGATGAAAAACATTAAGCTACTAACTTTTCTAATAATTTTATTTTTGGGCTCCTGTCAATCGTTAAAAACGGCAAATAAAAACACGACTGACAATAGAATATTATACCAAAAATCAATTGAATATTCTATGTCTCCTTGTCCTAGTAAAATCTACACCAACTTAGTCTCAATTACGCCTCAAAACGATGATCTGATTTGGAAAAACATAGATGGAGAAGCCTATATTTTGGTTGTTACCTGGAAACAAAACGTATCCTTTTATACGCCATATTTAGATTCCGCTTATTACAACACCGGATATTATCCAATATGGGTAACAACTGCTCCGGAATTATCGCAAAGAATGAAAAAAGAAAATCCGGAAGATGTCGATTTAAGATTAAAACAATTATTAGGGCTACCTCCAAGTTCCACTTATAGTTATTTTGTCGAATTTTGGGTAAAACCGGAAGACCTTTTTAGACCTTGCCCTGATAACGAAATTACAGATAGTAAATGTGATTTATGTTTCCCTGACGACGCTGACTCATCTTATATAGCTTGGATAAACGATAATAGAATTAGTAGATATTATCAATGTGAATTATACGATAATTATCCATGGACACAATTAGGATATACTTATGACTGGAATCCTGAAAACACTTCTCATGTAGGATTAAGTGAATTTGTAATAAGTAATAATAAAAACATTATTGTCGAAGCAATTTACTCAACAAATGATTATTTAAAAAAAGATGTTGACAAAAAATAAGACAAATCTGATAAATGCAACGTTGTTTAAAATAAAAACATGAAAAAAGAAACAAACAAAAAACAACTTTAGTATTTCTGCGAGATGATTTTATCAATATTGAACGAAGAGAAAAAGATAGAAATATTGGAGGTGTTGTCGGAATAAAATCAAAATCGTTTATGGAAATTTTCGATGAACGCGACCTTTATAACATGAGTTCGATGTAAGTTTTCCGTTCTAATAGATCACTAAAAAACAGGTCGTTCCTACGGCACTTGTTTGATTTTATGTCATTAAAATGGCACTTCGTGCCATTTTACATACATCTTGCCTCTCTGAGGCTGCAATTTTTTAAGTAAGATTATTACATCGAATTCACGTTTATACCGAAATGCTTAAAAAAATCCGATTTCATTTTCTCAAAATCGGTTTTAAAGTCAATCGGCATTACTTGTCCCGAAATATTTCGGGAACAACTTCTAAAAAATAATTCTCGGAATTATTTTAA
>JAFGXO010000156.1 GCA_016936595.1 Bacteroidales bacterium
ATTCAAGCCGGACAAATAAAAACGCATTCTGAAATTGTCTATTTTTACAACTATTGAATAAAAAACAATCACTGATTTTCTTTTTATGCTATATTTTATAATAATAAAAAAAACATCAATATCATGAAAAAACTTTATTTTTTAAAATCGGCATTTTTTTTAATCGCAATTTTTGCTAATATGCAAAGTGCTAAAAGTCAAAGTTTTATCGACGTTTTAACTAATAATTTAAACGCATATCACTTAGTAAAAACACCCGAAAAAGTTTATCTTCAATTTGATAAAGTGCTTTATACTCCAGGCGAAAAAGTTTGGTTTAAAACATATTTAGTTAATGGTGTAAATCATAAACTGAATGGAAAAAGTAGTTTTGTTTATGTGGAACTTTTAAATCCTAATGGAACTGTAAAAGTTAAAAAAAACCTTCATTTATTAGATGGAATATCTTATGATTTTTTTGAATTAGATGGTAATATTAAAGGAGGAATTTATAAAATTAGAGCATATACATTATGGATGAAAAATTTTGATGACGCACCTATTTTTGAAAAAAATATTATTGTGCAAAAAGTTTTAATTCCTAAAGTGTTATTAACTCTCGATTTTGATAAGGAAGCATACGGTGCTGGCCAACATGTTATTGCCGATTTAGAAATTAAAGATTTGACAAATGAGCCACTGAAATTTTATCCTGTTATCGCTAAAATACTGATTGATAATAATTTATTAACTGAAGTAAACTTGACAACAGATGTTGAAGGATTGTTGAATATACCTTTTGATTTGCCCGAAAATTTAACTTCAAACGACGGTATTTTAACTGTATCGTTGGTGTATGATAATCAAATAGAGTCTATTACTCGTTCAATACCAATAGTTTTAAACAATATTGATTTGGTTTTTTTCCCCGAAGGAGGGTACATTGTTGCCGGTACTCAAAACAGAATAGCTTTTGAAGCATTAAATGAATATGGACTACCTGCCGACGTTGAAGGCGTTATTTTAGACCAAAATAATAACATTGTTCAATCCTTCAGTAGTTTTCATCAAGGAATGGGGGCTTTTACTTTTGTGCCCAATTATAATAATACTTACAAAGCAAAAATTTTAAAACCGCAGGAACTTGATACACTTTATGATTTACCTGCTTCTTTTTCAGGAGGTTTTGTTCTTACTTATAAAAATACTACTTCTTCGTCTTTGAATTTTGATGTTTATGCTTCGGCACGGCAACGCGGATTTATTGTTGCAACTATTAGAGACTCAATTAGATACATGATAAATGTAAATCTTTCTTCCGGTATAAATAATTTTGCTATTCCTAACAATAAATTAACCGACGGAATTGTTAGAATAACTTTGTTTAATGCAGCAGGAGCTCCAGAGTGCGAACGTTTGGTCTATTATGGTACTGTTTCGCCAATGCAAGTTAAAATTACTGTTCCAAAAAACAGGTATGGAATAAATGAGCCTACAGATTTGCAAATATCAACTTCTTATAACGGAAAACCCGTAAGTGCCGATTTGTCTCTTTCTATTGTTGATGATAAAAATATCACTTTTATTGATGATAAACAGGATAATATTTTATCGTGGTTTTTAATGAGTTCCGAATTAAAAGGAAAAATTTATGAGCCTTCGTATTATTTTGATGCAGATGAAGATAGCTCTTTATTAGCCTTAGATTATTTGCTCATGACTCACGGTTGGCGTGGCTTTAAATGGAAAGATATTTTAAACACTAAACCCGCAGTAACAATTGCTGCCGAAACTAATGCTTCGTTTGCCGGACAGGTTTTTGATAACTTTTCAAATAAGGGAGTGATGGCTGAGGTTTGGGTTTTTGAACTTGATAATGATCATCGTGCTGCAAGCCTTGAGACCACAAAAGACGGGTATTTTTATTTTACTAATATCGATCCCACTTCAAGGTATCAAATTGTTGCAAAAACAAAAAGAAGAAATCATAACGGTATTTCTATTATTGAAAAAGATAATTTTGATCCCCAAATAATAAAAATTGTTGCAGGTATAACCGATACTAATTTTAATTTTATCAAATGGGATTATCAATTAGTTGCACAAAATTACAACAATAGTATTGATAATAAAAGATTTATCTCCGACACATTAGGTGTTCCTGTAATTCAACCACAAGCACAAATTGTAAGTGATATTTCTGTGCGTGATATTCAATTCAATAATGATAATTCCGACCTGATGTTTAATCAAATAGATGATGCTCAACTCGATGAAGTTGTAGTAACTGCTCTTGGAATAAAAACAGATGCAAAAAGTGTTGGTTATTCCGTTCAAGATGTGTCGGGTGATTTTTTAACAAGCGTTGCTTTACAAGGTAAAGTTGCCGGAGTAAATATTACAAATTCTTCGGGTGCTGTTGGTGCTTCGTCGAGAATTGTTTTAAGAGGAAATTCAACTATTGTGCCTGATGGAAACCCACTTATAGTTGTTGACGGTGTTCCTTTAGATTTTCAAATTTCTATTGATAATACTATTAATTCAGCAGTAGATCCGTCTCAAATTCAAAATATTTCTTTTATTGAAGGAAATACCTCATCTGTTTTATATGGAACAAGAGCTCAAAATGGGGCAATCGTAATAAGTACCACTAATAGTAATATTTATGATATGAATAGTATTGATAAAAATCGTTCAAGCTGGTTAATAAAACAACCCAAGTATAGCATTACAAATGATTATACTTCAAGAGTTTATTATAATACTAAGGAATACTGGCAACAAGTAAATCAAAGTACTGTTAGGAATGCAACTGTTTATTGGAATGCAGATGTTAGAACTGATGCCTCGGGGAATGCAACTGTTTCAGTTTTTTGTCCCGATGAAGTTAGTTCCTACAAAATTACAACCGAAGGTGTTTCTGCAAACGGTAATATTGGTAGAGCCGAAGCTGTAATGAATGTTGTTAAGCCGGTTAGTATTATTACAAAAATTCCTTATGAATTAACTTATAATGATACTATTTCTATTCCGGTTGTTGTCAAAAATTCAACTTTGAATGAAATTAACGGTCAGCTTGTAGTAAATCATACCACAAATTTTAAACTTTTGGGAAATCGGATGGAAAATATAGTTGTTTCGGGAGATACTTCGGTAAAAGTTAATTTTACATTTGTTGCTTTACCACAACCCGGAGTTGGACGAATTAAGATCAATTTTAACCACCCCGATTATCCCGAAGAATTTGAGTATGATGTAAAAGTTAATCCCAAAGGTTTTCCAATAGTGCAATCATTTTCTTCAGATGCTCAGAAGGAAACATTTATTTTTAATATTGATGAACCTTTAACCGGATCTTTAACCGGATCTTTTACTCTCTATGTTAATGTGCTTGATGATATGCTTTCGGGATTAGCAGGAATGTTACGTGCTCCAATGGGCTGTTTTGAACAAACTACTTCTTTTACATATCCTAATATTTTAGTATTAGATATTTTGCAACAAACCGGTAATTCAGATCAACAATTACAACAAACAGCACTAAACTATATAGATGCCGGATATAAGCGTTTAACAGGGTTTGAAACAGCTCAAAAAGGTTTTGAATGGTTCGGAAATACGCCTCCTCACGAAGGTTTAACTTCAATGGGAATAATGGAATTTACTGATATGAAACGAGTTTACGGAGGTGTTGACGAAAATATGCTTCAACGTACTAAGGATTGGCTTATGACCCGTAGAGATGGAAATGGAAATTTTAACTTTTCAACAAAATTTTTACATACATGGATTACTAATCAGGAAGTTACTAATGCCTATGTTGTTTTTGCACTTGCAAAAAGTGGAATTGATGAAATTGAAAAAGAGTATCAACATGCTAAAAACGAGGCAGTTAGTTCAAAAGATCCGTATCGTTTGGGCTTAATTGCAAACGCTGCTTTTTATCTTAATAAAAATGATGATTTAGATGAACTTATTCAAGAAATTGATAATCAGCTTTCTAATAAATCATTTAACGAATTAACAATAGCTCCGTCCATAACAAGTTCAACCGGAACAAGTTTAAAAATTGAAACAGCTTCACTTTACTTAATGGCTCTTTTAAAACAAGATATAAAAAACAATTTCCAAATAGAACAAACTTTATCGTATTTATACTCAAACAGAACTAACGGATATTTTGGAAGTACACAAGGAACTATTTTAGCTCTTTCGGCATTATCTGATTATTATAAATTATTCACAGGGAATCCTGATGATAATATTGATGTTTTAATTACCATAAATGGAACAGAAATCAGGAAAACTTTTAACAAATCCGATAGAGCAAATTTATCAATTGATAATCTATCCGATTATATTACAACAGACGGTCAACAAGTAATAACTGTTAAATTTTTATCAGATGAAACAATTCCATATTCTGTAGATTTTGGCTGGCATTCATTACATTTATCACCCGATAATCAGTGTAAAATAGCATTACAAACCGGTTTGCAAAATCAAAATGTTAAAGTTGGTGATAATGTAAGAATGGACGTTTTTATTGAAAATACTTCAGATGAAGTAGTACCAATGACTGTAGCCGAAATAGGCATTCCTTCGGGTTTATCGTTGCAACCTTGGCAATTGCAGGAATTTTCTAAAAAGCAACTTTGGGATTATTACGAAATTTTTGACGGAAAATTAGTTGTGTATTACACTGCCCTTGATGCAAACGAAAAACGACACATTAAACTTGATTTAAAAGCCGATTTATCCGGTGTTTTTACAGCAAAAGCAAGTTCGGCATATCTTTATTACACAAACGAATATAAAGATTGGAACAAAGGAACATTAGTTTGGATAGTTGATATGTAGAAATAAGAATTTTTATTCATAAAAAACATATGTACTTTTACAGTTGCTTTTTTATATTTAGTTGCTTAATATTAAGCATAATATCTATTATTATGTGCCCTTATATGGATAAAAAATATGGTGAAAAAACTTATGTGCCCTTATATGCCTTATATGGTTAAAAATATGGTTAAAAAATGTGGTAAAAAAATAAACTTATGTGCCCTTATATGC
>JAFGXO010000157.1 GCA_016936595.1 Bacteroidales bacterium
ACTAATTTAATTGATATTGATAATTATATCGACTATCAAATACTTCAAATTTTTATAATGAATACCGACCAACCCGGGAAAAACGTATTTTATTGGCGACCAAAAAATGGAAAATGGCAATGGTTACTCTATGATTTAGATGATTGTTTGAACTTTGGAGATCATAACAACTATAATAAAAATGGTCTAATATTTTGCAGCGGCCTTAACAGCATTAATTCAGCCAATATAAATCCAAAATCATCATTCCCGATTTGGGCAAATAATACTCCTAAAGAAACATTATTGTTCAGAAAACTATTAAAAAATATAAATTTCAAAAATAAATTCATCAACAGATTTGCCGATTTATTAAACTCTGCTTTCGAGCCTGATGTTCTTGAGAAAAAATTAAACACTTATTATTCAGTAATTTACAAATATATGCCTGAACAATACCAAAGATGGCAAAAACCTGATCCACTTATTTTTGAAAATAATTATAATTTAATTTTAGAATTTATTAAAAACCGAAAAGATATTCAAACAAAACAAATTTTAGATTTTTTTAAAATAAATAAAACAATAACAATCAATTTACAAATTAACGAACCAAAATATGGATACATTAAAATCAATACATTAAACATCAACGACACATTACTTATAAAAAATAAAAATCAAGACACATGGGAAGGGTTATATTTTTATAATATACCGATAGAAATAGAAGCAATTCCGTATTCGGGATATTTTTTCGAACGATGGGAATTAGATACAAATTCCAATAATCCCAAAATACTGTTTTTATCAACTTCCAATTTAAAAATAAAAGCCGTTTTTGCTTTAAACAATAATTCTTAAGCACATGTTTCATATCATTTTTTTTTAAAATAAAAATTATTAGTTTTGCATAAACCCTAAAAAAATCAAAATGAAATCTTTAAAAGGAACTCAAACCGAACAAAATTTATTAAAATCTTTTGCCGGAGAATCGCAAGCACGCATGCGTTATGATTATTTTGCAAAACAAGCTAAAAAAGAAGGTTTAGAACAAATAGCTGCAATTTTTGAAGAAACAGCAATTAACGAAAAAGAACATGCTAAAAGATTTTTTAAATTTCTTGAAGGCGGAATGGTAGAAATAACTGCCACCTACCCTGCCGGCATTATTGGTACAACTCTTGAAAACCTTAAAGCTGCTGCCGATGGCGAAAACGAAGAATGGACTGAACTTTACCCTCATTTTGCCGATGTTGCCGAAAAAGAAGGATTTAATGATGTTGCAGTTGCTTTTAGAAAAATTGCCGAAGTTGAAAAAGCTCACGAAAACAGATACAGAAAACTATACAAAAATCTTGACCAAGGAATGGTGTTTGAACGCGAAAACAAAATTGTTTGGAAATGTCGTAATTGCGGGTACCTTCACGAAGGGCAAAAAGCTCCTAAAGTTTGCCCTGCTTGTTTACACCCTCAATCGTATTTTGAAATAAATAGCGAAAACTTTTAAATAAATCAATTTTCATGAAAAAAAGGTTGCTTTATATAAACAAAAGCAACTTTTTTTATTTAAAAAAAACCTAAACCAAACCTAAATAAATGTCTAACAAAAAAATATTTTCATCTTCTAACAAAGATGAGTTCCATTTTTTATTATCTAAAGTCTCTTTTGAAGCAATATTTTTATCAGAAAAAGGAATATGTATTGGACAAAATAAAACAGCCGAAGAAATGTTTGGCTACTCCGAAGACGAAGCTATTGGCAAGATGGGTACAGAATGGATTGCTCCAGAAGACAGAGACCTTGTTTTGAAAAATTTACTTGGAGGTGATGCAAAACCCTACGAAGTTAAAGCTATAACAAAAAACGGCACTATTTTCCCTTGTGAAATTCAAGCAAAACTAATTGATTATAAAAACAAAAAAATAAGAGTAACCGCTTTAAGAAATATTAGCGAAAAAGCAAAATACAAAGATCAATTAAAAGAAAAATTAAAAGAACTTGAGCTTATAACTTCTACAATTCCAAGTATTATTTGGAAAGCGAATATTGATAAAACAGGCAGATACATAAACACTTACATTTCATCGGCTGCAGATGATATAATGGAATTACCAAAAGGAACTATAAATAACAACTGGGATAAATATTTTAGTTATGTAATTCCAAGTTTTTTACCAAAAATTTTCAGAAAAATAAAAGAAGGGATAGAAAATCCGGGTGAAATAAATTTTTTTGATTATCAGATAAAAAAAGGAAACGGACAAATTGCTTGGTTTTCATCTTGCGGCAAAGTATTCTTTGAAAATTACATGCCTACAATTTATGGATTTACCCACGATATTACCGAACAAAAAAATCATGAAATTGAAATTAAAAAAATCAGCTCCGAAAAAGATAAACTTCTTGCAATAATTTCACATGATTTACGAAGCCCGTTTAATGCAATAATTGGATTTTCGTAAATGCTTAAAGACAACATTGATGCTTTTGATAAAAAAAGGATTCAAGAAATTGCCGAAATTATTTACAAAACAGTTACAACAAGTTTTCAATTAGTTGATGATTTGTTAAAATGGGCAAATTTGCAAAGAGGAAGCTTAAAATTTTCCCCAAAAAGAATTTTTTTAAATGATTTTGTATCTCAAAAAATTGAAGCTCTTGAAAACATAGCATTAAAAAAGAATATATCTATAATTAATAATATCGAAAACGATTTAATTATAACTGCCGACGAAAATTTACTTACTACTATTTTGCAAAATCTATCAAATAATGCAATAAAATTCTCTAACCACCACAAAAAAATTTACATTTTATCAAAAAGTACCGATAAAGAAATCTTTATTTCTATACAAGATGAAGGAATTGGAATTGAATCCGATAAAATAAAAAAATTATTTACCTTTGATCAAAATATTTCAACTCATGGCACTGATAAAGAGAAAGGTACAGGTTTAGGATTAGCTATTTGCAAAGAATTTGTTGAAAAACACGGAGGCACAATTTTCGTTAAAAGTAAATTAAACGAAGGAAGCACCTTTACTTTTACAATTCCAATAGTTTAATTTGATAAATTAAAAAAAATATTTTTCTTTGTTCAATAAATGGTGACGATAAAACTAATCAGGTTTTAGAAGTTTAAACGGGAATTAGGTAAAAGCCTAAACTGTCCCCGCAGCTGTAATTGTCAATGTTTGAAAAAAATCTATGCCACTGTTTTTCTGAGTTTTAAAGTTTAATATATAAAGATTGTAAAGCAAATTATTTTCAACTTTTCACAATTTACTTTGAACTCATTTGGAATGGGAAGGCTTTTTAAATAAGGCATAAGTCAGAATACCGGCCATTAATAACCACTTTTTGAAACATCGTGGGATTGTGTTTCAACAGTATTACATTCCGTACACTGTTTTGTGGTATCATTTTTATAATTAATTGATTAATTTTTTAAAAACAGTCAAATAAATTAAAATTACACCATGAAAAAAACTTTTTTACTTATTGGAATGCTATTTATGTTATTAATAGCAAATGCTCAAAACAATTCAGTATTTTCATTTGATGAACTTTTTTTGCCCGACACTGGATTTTGGAATGGTTCAGATACTTCAAACTATGTGAATTTTTTTGGAAATCAATGGCTTACGTTTGAAAACAACTATAATCCCGATTATTTTTCGTGGGAAGGTTTTTCTTTTAGTAATTGGACAGATACCATTACCGAAGGATATTATAATCAATGGAGCACATTTGCCGGTCAAGCTGCTTCGGATAGTATTTTTGGAATCGCATTTATACCAACCGACTGGATGAGTGGAACTTACAACACAATTCCTGTAAATGTAAATTTCACAAATTCTGTTTTAATTAACAGTATTAAACTAACAAATTCAACATACGCCGCAAGAATTATCAGAGATGGCAGCGATTTTAACACACCTTACGGTCAAGATGATTACTTTTTTGTTAGAATTATTGG
>JAFGXO010000158.1 GCA_016936595.1 Bacteroidales bacterium
CATTTGTAATAATTTCAGTGATTACACCAATTTAGTTTTTAATTTACATCTTCATTAATCGATAAATTTCCTTTTTACACTGTTCCCGCACGCTTACATCGCGTGGTTTTTGTTCCAAACAGTACGCGATACAATCGCGCACTAGCGGAGTTGTGTTTTACTCTTTCAGTTTTTTCCGTTCACGTTTAATACCTAAAAGGAGACTGATTATTGTTAATACCATTCCTATAATTACCAGATGATTTCCAACGTTTTTTGAACCCCAGAAACTTTCATAATCAATCATAATTAATTCTGCGATAATGATTATCGCGGCACCGATAATTAGTCCAATTCGAAATTTATTCATTCTGTTTAAGTAGTAATTACAAGTTAGGTTTTTGCCAACAAAAAAACTCGTATCACCTTTTTCAGCCTGAAGGCTGAGGCACGATTTACAAAATCGCGCCAGCGTGGGCTTACCAAACGTTTTTAATCGTTGTTTTGATTTAGTTTTTCTTCCAATCTCTTAATCTTTTTCTTTAATCTAAACGTATCATAGGAACTGGTCACTGCTCCAAGCATAAATCCAAATAATAATATTGATAGTCCATTTGGATAATGTTGAAGTCTAAAAAATGCTCCAACGAGAACCATTATTGCACCAATAAAATAAATGATTCCAATAATTGAGGTTACTTGTTTTTCGGTCATAGTTTGTTTAGTTTTTAATTTTTAAAAATTATATTAATCAAATCTTCCAAATATGCTTTTACCTTCATTGTTTCAGGATAATACTCACTTGGATGTCCGCAATAATTACGCAAATCTAAATGTTTGTCAAGTTCACCTTTTTGATGTTTAGTGATAACTCCAATTTTATTAGCTATGTCTAAAGTTGTTTTGTCTTTTAGTCTTTCAAAATCAGAAACTTTCTTGATAGGTTTTTCTCTATTATTTATTTTTTCTAACGCTTCGTTTATTTGTTTATATCCAATTTTCACACATTTATTTTGCAAATTTCTAATTGCGGAAGCCCAAACAAAAACTACTCCTGCTCTCATTGCTCCAACCTTAAAGCAAGCAATGCTCTCCCTTAAATAATCCCTTTCATCTAGATTGGATATTGAATCGAATATTTGCTCTATTTCTATTGTATCAAATTTATTTGTATCAATGATTACTCCCAATTTGTCAATTGGCGAAAAATTAATCTTATCACTTTTGCCACATAAATTGTAATAAAACTCAACAGTGTCAGAATTATGTATTTGCATGCTTTTTAAAAGTGCAGGCAAAGATTGACCTTGTTCGACCATGTGTTTCACATAGCAATATCGTAAAGTGATTAAGGTGACTTCTTCTTTTATTCCAGTTTTAATTCTTGCCTTTTCTAAAATCTTACGAATGCTTGAAACTGAGTATTGTGTATCCTTTTTTTGACCTTCAAATAAGTATTTTTTAGGTTTATACTCCAAATAATATTCTCGTAGAAGTTTTAAAAGTTTATCTGAAAGGTATGGATATCTAATTTTACCAGTTTTGGGATTTCTAATTCTAATTTGTTTTTTATCCGATAAAATGTCTTTTGGTATAATCCCTTGAAGTTCTTCAACTCTAATTCCGGTTGAGTACAAAAGAGTTATCAGTGTTTTATGCTTTAAGTTGTCAAAGTTATTAAGTAAATCTTTTATTTGATTCTGAGAAATTAAATTCGGAACATGCGAATCCTTTAGAGGTAATCTCAATTTATGAAAAGGAAAGTTTTTCCCTAAAATCTCATTAAAGTATAATTTGAATGCCCAATAGCAATTTTCTATGCTGCTCGGAGATTCCTTCTTTTTTACTCTATATAAATATGAGTCTATTTGGTCAAAATTGATATTAGATGGTTCTATTTGACTGTAAAAATCAAATAATTCATTCAACTTCTGAGAATATGCCTTCTTAGTCGCTGGGATAAAATTTCTTTTATCAAATTCAATATTTAGAAGCTCGTCTGTTGTCATTTGTCTATTCCTAAAGCTGGTTCACAGTTTTTTTTTAAATTACACACAACTACCGTGTAACCCCCGCTGGTTCCGATTTGTAATCGGGACCTTTTTGTTGCCAACAAAAAAAATCGTATCATCGTTTTCAGCCTTGCTGGCTGAGGCACGGATTACAAATCCGCGCCAGCGTGGGGGCAATACATTCCTTGTTCACATCCTCTTTGTCTAGTTTTATGACACCTTTACTTTTATTGAAAAAAATATCGAGAGCTTCAAGTATCGTAGATTTTCCAATATCATTTTTCCCAACAATAGTTGTTAGGTTACCAAAGTCAATTTCACTGGATTCTTTATATCCTCTGAAATTTTTAATTCTTATTTTGGAAATTTTCATATCAAGATTGAATTTATCTGGTTATTAGGATTTATATCAAGCACAACTGTTTATCTATCAGGAAAAATTACACACAATATCCCCAACTGTATTTTTACAATAAGCTTCCCCTCGATATAATTCATTCGTCACGGTAAGAAAAAGCCCGGCGCAAACCGGGCTTTTTTCAACCATTAACATTTAAACAAATAATCACTAACTGTCCACTATAACCCGTGCAGCCTGGTACCCGTTGTAAAACCCCGGATCGCGCCGCTTAAACAGGCTCATTACATTATCCAATTTGTTCGTTAAAATAGCATCGGCCTCATCAAACAGCAGCTCCAGGCTTTTGGTGGCTTCCACCGATGCCACTTTGTAGGCACGTGGTTGCCCGTTAATGGCCAGCCACTCGTCGAGGTCGGTTTTTAGTCCCTCTACCTGTTCGTTTGTTACGCCATATTCGCTGGTAAGCACATCAATATTGGCTTCGGCAGCTTCGATTATGGCCTGCACTGCCGGGCTAAAATCGGCGTTACGCAGGGCGTATAAATCGGTGAATGTTGTACTCATCTTCCCCCTAAGCTTTTCGTTGCCTGTTACCCAGGCAAAAGCCTCAATCGTATCATTCAGGATATCTGCCTTTTCGGCCACTACACGTTTAATTTGCGTTTTGTTTTTACCCAAAAACACTTGTGCCTGTTGCTGTGCATACTGCACCGAATCGATTTGGGCGACTACTGCTGAAAACTCATTTTTAAACTCGCCAACCTTTGGAATTGATGCCCAAAGAGCCGACCTACTGTCGAGGTAATACGATACAACATCGTACATCTCTTTTTTGTTAATTTGATTTTTATTCATCGTCTGAGAATCTAAGAATTATTATGCTAGATAAGACTTTTATTTCAAACAACCAAATACACAAACCTGATATACAACACAATACAAATTACATCTTTTTGAAAAACGCAGTAAAAATGCATCTATCGGCAGATTTTACCAGTAAACATTAGGCAAATATTTTTTGAATTGAAGGAGTCGTTTTTTGAGTTGAACCGCTTATCTTTTGAATTGAAGCGGTTATTTTTTGAGTTGAAGTCCTTATTTTTTGAGTTCAAGTGGTTATTTTTTAAGTTCAAGTGGTTATTTTTTAAGTCAGAGCGCTTATTTTTTGAGTTGAAGCGGTTATTTTTTGAGTCGAAGTCCTTATTTTTTGAGTTCAAGTGGTTATTTTTTGAATTGAAGCAGTCATCTTTTAAGTTGAAGTGCTTGTTTTTTTGATACAATGAGATATTTCCTCCCGGCGCTGCTCAATTTACGGTGTCGTTCTCTAATACTTCATGAAAAACTACTCCGGGAATTAAACTTTTGCTTTTGGTTTTCATCTAAAGCCGTTGAACTTCACAATAAAAAACAAAATTGAAATGAAACGAACAGTATTTTTAGTAATGGTGCTGGTAAGTGCACTGGTAATTTCGTGCAACAACGGGGGAAATAATTCGCGTCAACTACCATTTGGCAACGGTGGCGGAATGGGTCCCGGAAATTTTGATCCGCAGGCCATGATGGACCGTATGGTGGACGATATGGACGAAACACTGGATTTAAGCAACGAGCAGGAAGACCAGATCCGTAAAATTATGGAAGAGAATTTTGAGAATATGGCTGCCATGCGCGAAGAAATGCAAAACAGCGGCGCCGGTTTTGAAGGC